>NZ_BAAHAF010000058.1:0-50490 GCF_054777815.1 Angustibacter speluncae
CGACCCCATCCACGTCAGCACCCGCGACGACATGGACGCCCGCACCGAGGAGCTGCGCGCCGCCGGCACCCCGGCGTCGACCGAGCCGCTGACGCCGGCGGCCCACGCCGACCACCCCGACCACGGGCGGCACGCGCCGCACGAGGAGGTCCGGCCCCGTCCTGCCGCCCGTCCCGAGCCGGCCCGCTCGCCGTCCTCACGGCCGCAGCGCACCCGCCCGCGCCGGCTCGACGACGAGATCTTCTCCCTCGGTGGCGACGACGACGACGACCCCTGGGACCCGCGGTGACGGCTGCCGCCGTCGCGTCCGAGGGCGTCTGGTCGCAGGTCGTCGGTCAGCCCGAGGCGGTGGGCCAGCTGCGCACGACCGTGCAGCGGGCGACGCCCTCCGTGGGGGTGGCACCCGCGCACGCGTGGCTGTTCACCGGCCCGCCCGGCTCCGGCCGGTCGACCGCGGCGCGCGCCTTCGCCGCCGCGCTGCAGTGCGAGCAGCAGGGCTGCGGCACCTGCCACTCCTGCCGCACCGTGCTCGCGGGCTCCCACCCGGACGTGCTCGTCACGGCCACCGAGGCCACGATCATCAACGTCAAGACCGCCCGCGGCCTGATCCAGCAGGCGCAGCGCCGCCCGTCGGTCGGGCGGTGGCGGGTGATGCTGGTCGAGGACGCCGACCGGCTGCAGGAGGACGGCGCCAACGCGCTGCTCAAGGCGATCGAGGAGCCGCCGCCGGCCACGATCTGGCTGCTGTGCGCGCCGAGCCCGGAGGACGTCCTCGTCACCATCCGCTCGCGCTGCCGCCCGGTGCGGCTGCGCGTCCCGGCGCCCGAGGCGGTGGCCGAGCTGCTGGTCGCGCGCGGCGCCGAGCCCGCGCTCGCGGCGTTCGCGGCCAAGGCCGCGCAGAGCCACGTCGGACGAGCGCAGCGGCTCGCCACCGACGAGCAGGCGCGCATCCGCCGGCGCGAGGTGCTCGACCTGGCGTTCTCGGTGCGTGGGGTGGGCGACGCCGTGGTGCGGGCGGGCCAGCTGGTCGAGGTGGCCAACGAGGAGGCCGCCGCTGCCACCACCGACCGCGACGCCCGCGAGAAGGCCTCGCTGCTGCGGGCGCTCGGATACGAGGGCGAGTCGCGGCTGCCGCCGTCGATCCGCACCCAGGTCAGGGCGCTGGAGGCCGACCAGAAGCGCCGGGCGAACCGGGTGAAGCGCGACGCCGTCGACCGCGCGCTGCTCGACCTGCTCACGGTGTACCGCGACGTGCTGGTGGTGCAGCTCGGCGCTGACGTCGGGTTGGTGAACGGGTCCGAGCGCGACCGGGTGCAGCGGCTGGCCCGCGACAGCGACCCGCGCACGACCCTGCACCGCATGGACGCCATCGGCGAGGCGCGGCTGCGCATCGTCACGAATGCCAGCCCGCTCATGGTGGTCGAGGCGATGGCCGTGCAGCTGGTGTCGATCGCGTGAGGTCCGTCGGTCGCCGCCGCGTGGCGGTGGCTGCGGCAGTCGTCCTCGCGGTGTCCGGCTGCAGCCTGTTCGCCGACCCGCTGCCCGAGACCACGCCGGTGCCCGCTCCCACCCTGACGGCGGCGCCCGGTACCGAGCAGGCCAGCGACGACGCGGCCGCGCGGCTCTACGGGCAGGACCCGGGCTGGCGCGACTGCGACGACCCGCCGCTGCAGTGCGGGCGGGTGCAGGTGCCGGTCGACTGGTCGCAGCCGGGCGGTCCGACGCTGGCGATCGCGCTGGTGCGGGTGCCGGCGTCGGGGGAGCGAGAGGGCTCGCTGCTGGTGAACTTCGGCGGGCCCGGGGTGTCCGGGGTCGACGTGCTCACCGAGTACGGCGAGGCGGTCGTGGGCGCGCCGGTCGCCGAGGCGTACGACCTCATCGGCTTCGACCCGCGCGGCGTCGGGGCCTCGCGCGGGGTCGACTGCGTCTCCGACCGCGAGCTCGACGCCTGGCGGGCCTTCGACACGGTGGCGGACGCCGACACCGACCCGGCGGCCGCGCAGGCCGAGCTGCGCGCCGCCGCCGACGCGTTCATCGCCGGGTGCGTGCGGTCGACCGGCGACCTGCTGCCGCACCTCGACACCGTCTCGGCCGCCCGCGACCTCGACGTCGTGCGCGACGCGCTGGGGGAGGAGCGTCTCGACTACCTCGGGTACTCCTACGGGACGCTGCTGGGCGCCACCTACGCCGACCTGTTCCCGCAGCGGGTCGACCGGTTCGTGCTCGACGGCGCGCTCGACCCGGCCAGCTCGTCGGCCGACGTGACGCTCGGCCAGGCGGCCGGCATCGAGCGCGCGCTGCGCGGGTACGTGGCCGCGTGCCTGGCCGGCGACGCCGGCGACTGCCCGCTGTCGGGCAGGGAGGACGACGCCATGCGCCAGGTCGCCGACGTCGTCGAGCGCGCCGACGACGACCCGCTGCCGAGCGACCAGCCGGGACGCGAGGTCACCGCCGGCCTGGCCTTCACCGGGGTCGTCTCGACGCTGTACGACGAGCGGTCGTGGCCCTCGCTGTCGGACGCCCTCACCGAGGCCATCGACGAGCAGCGGGGCACCCGGTTGCTCGAGCTGGCCGACGGCTACGCCGACCGCGAGGACGACGGCACCTACGCGAGCGACCTCGACGAGGCCTTCCTGTCGATCAACTGCGCCGACTACCCGGTCGACGACTCGCCCGAGGCCATGGACCGGACCGCCGCCGCGCTCGAGGAGGCTGCTCCGTTCGTCGGCCGCTTCATGGCGTACGGCGAGACGTTCTGCGGGCAGTGGCCCGTGCCGGCCGCCCGCACGCCCGGCCCGCTGACCGCCGCGGGCTCGCCGCCGGTGCTCGTGATCGGCACCACGGGCGACCCGGCGACGCCCTACGAGTGGGCGGTGGCCCTGGCCGACCAGCTGGAGGCCGGCGTGCTGCTGACGCGCGAGGGGGAGGGGCACACCGGCTACGGTCAGGGCTCGCGCTGCGTCGACGCCTCGGTCGAGGCGTGGCTCGTGCGCGGCGAGATCGTCGCGGACGGCACCACCTGCGAGGCGTGAGGTCGCATCCGGTTCGGCCCGAGGCGACCCGGTTGGTATGCTCGACGACGGTCGAGGCCCAGGCTCCGACCACGCCGCCTTAGCTCAGTCGGCCAGAGCGATTCACTCGTAATGAATAGGTCAAGGGTTCGATTCCCTTAGGCGGCTCCACCACGCGAGGCCCCCGCGACTCCGGTCGCGGGGGCCTCGCCGCTTGGTCTGACGGTCGCTCGACGCGAGCTCCAGCTGCCGCTGGATCGCGTCGGTGCGAGCCGCGAGAGGTGACCCCTTCCGCCCAGTGTGGGCGTGCGTCCATCCGCCCAGTTGCAGCGTGTCTCCTAGGCCGCGACTTAGCCACTCGGTTGGGCAGCGATAGCTGCTATAGCCACCAAAGTTCATGAAGCGTCAGGCGCGTCACGGAGCCAGGTGCGGCGCAGCGATCGGACAACGCGCACCTCGGCCCCGATGCGGCAGCGTCGACACTACGCAACTGAGCTTTGTACCTAGACGCACTCCACGGTGTGTCCCGTTGGGCCCGGTCTGCACGTAGCATCGGCGCACGCCAACGACGGGGAGCGGTGCACATGGCAAACGCAAAGCGCGAGAACATGGTGAAATTGGCGCTATCTCGCTTGATCTTGGCGACATTCAACAAGTCGAAGTGGCTCGAGCTAGGGCTCTTGACGAACACGGACTCCCAATTGAATGCCCATCCCCGACTTTTCAAGGCCCTCAGCTTCGGTGACGACGACTATCAGGCCGCGATCCTTGAGGTGCTACCAATCGTCCTGGGTGAAGTTCGGACCGCAAGCGGGTCCGTCAAGTTCCGCAACCTCACCCAAGTAGAGGACTACGTTGACTTGGCCGGCTGGCTAGCATCGAACGATTTTGAACTCTACGAACGACTGTATGGCGACACGATCCCGATTCACGAGCCTCGTCGGCGACCTGACACAGCGTCTTCGGACGATGAATGGGCTGAGACCAGCCGGTCATCGAGACAATCACCGAAACAGGACGCGAGTCGGCAACGATCGTCCGAAACTCGACCCGTGATGCGCAGCGTCTTCCTCGTTCACGGGCGCGACATGATTGCGCGTGACGCACTCGTGGAGCTGCTGCGCGCTTTTGATCTCCGTGTCGTCGATTGGGACGAAGCCTCACGAGCCACGGGTGTTGCAACTCCCTATACCGGTGACGTGATCTCTGCGGGAATGCGCGACTCGGATGTTGTAATCGTGCTGTTTACACCTGACGACATCGCGCAGGCGCATCCCCGTTACCACCAGCCAAACGATCCGCGCGACGAGCTAGAGCCCACCGGCCAAGCCCGCCTCAACGTGGTATTCGAGGCTGGCATGGCAATGGCCTTGGACCGCGACCGGGTTGTCTTGGTGGAGGTGGGTGCCGTGCGCGCAATGAGCGACACGGCAGGGCTAAACGTACTCCGACTTAAGGATGACACATCCTCGCGCCGCCGGTTGGCGAGTCGCTTAAGGACAGCCGGTCTGGCCGTTCACACAGACCACGACGACTGGCAGGATGCTGGCAACTTCGGTGCTTCACCGTCGCTGGTATCCGCTCTCCCGCTCACGTCGCTCGCCGCTTCCTCAGAGACGGAAGTCGTCCCGGCTGTTCGCCCCCCATCCGACGATCTGCGAACGCTTCTTCAGGACCCAAACAAGGCTCTAGATCTGGAAGAATACGTCCTGGGTCGCGTTCGTGACACCGCAACACGACTCAAAGAGTTCCGGTGGACTCGCGCGATCGACGGGGAGCAGTCTGAGGCGCTGTTTGAGTCGTTGCTCACGCAGACGCAGCCAGCCCTAGACGTGGTCGTGAATGGGGTTCGCTATGACCGGAGGCACGAACACAGCGCCTTGTGGGCACGAGCGATTCAGATACTCATGTCCACTCGGCAACCGCCCGAGGGGGTCTTCTACGATGACCTGGAATCGCTTCGTCATTTGCCTGCACTCTTCGTCCTCCGCGCGGCCGGCGTGACCGCTGTGCATTATGAGTACGATAGCGCTCTGGTATCGATGCTTCGCGAAGCACGTTGGCGCGACTGGCAGAATCCGCAGGTGAAGCTGGCGGCAAGCTCGGCGCTGCACGAGATGCGCGTGATTCGGCCAGAGATGGTGAACCAGTTCCCCCGATGGAACGGTACGCGTTGGCTATATCCAGCCAGTCACTACTTGCGTGAGGTACTTCGGGAGCCGCTCCGCGTCGCAATCCCAGACGATGCCGACTACCGCGACGCGTGCGATGGCTACGAGTATCGAGTAGCGCTTGTTCAATGGCGCTACAGCGACGAACCGTTGGCGTTCCGGAGCGCGCCTGGGGAATTTATCGGTGAGAGGCGCTGGACCAGCGAGGGCGTTCCGATGTCGGAGGCTGAGTTCCTCGACTCACCGCAGCCCATCTGGGGATCGGTACTGGGTGACAACATCATGGGATCCGTCGTGAAGTTGCGGGGTGACTTAGAGAAATTGCAGCGGTGGGGCTAACGCAGCAAACAGCCGGATGGCCCATAATGACTAGGCGCGCCGCAGTTTCTCGACGTGCGTCTTTTCGCCACGGCCATCGCTCGTCTGCGCTGATCTCATGTCGCGTTCACCTGCGTGGCGTGCTTCGACCCCCTGCATTCCCAGTGACCGAGCGCGCCTATGCTCCTGCGCCGGTGACAATTGGAGGGTCAGGAGTTTCGGAACTTTCAACGGTGGTTGCTCCGACGCTCAAGGCCAAGAGCGCCACCACGTCCTCGACGGGAAGATTTCCAGCAGCTGTTGCCTCGTCCAGCAGCGCTGCGCGAATAAGCGACTCAACGATGGTTTGACGTTGCTGCACTGGTGTCATAGATAGTAAACTTTGAATGAACTCAAGGCGCTCACGCCGCACATCGCGATCGAACTCGAAATCCTCGCGCCGAGTCCTCTGACGTGCCTGTCGCAATTCTTCCTCGGCCAAGGCGCGCTCGACTCCTGCTCGCGCTATGCGATCGTCCACTGTTGCTACGGCGACGTCAGCCTCTGCGCGCGCTTGCGCGCGTCTCGGTCCCAGCGTCGCCAGGACCTCTACAGTAGAGACGGCCTTGCCCAATGCTTCTGCACCGGTCCGCGCGGCTACGAGCTCCTCGCCCGCAGGGTTCTCATACCACGCACGACGCACGACAATGTCTGCGGGCATCCCCCCATCAATCTCATGCTGGATGAGTGCTTGATACAGGTCCGAATCCAGATCGTCTAGCCCACGCCCGCTGAGAACATTCGAAGCAGCAAGGTCATGGCGCCCCTGCGGGAGGTACCTTGGGCGCCACAATCCTATTGGTGGAACCCAATCGAACGATTCGTCCCCAACTTGTGCAACAATTCCCCCAAGGCGACGTGGCAGGTTCTCCATACTTGTGCGAAATTCTCGCAGCCGCCGAGTCATCTCGTGGTCACTTGCGGACCACGACTGCTCAATCTGTCTCAGACGGTCCACAGTGGGGAACCTCATCCGCGCTTCAGTCGTGCGGAGAAGGCGGCTCACGGTGGCTGCCTTACCGATATCGGTTGCCACTCGGAAGGCTCGGAACGCTTGTTCAACTTGCGCCGGACTAGCACTGGGGCCGAGATCAAGCGTGATCGTGCACCTCAACATGGCGACACGTTAGCGGGTGCCGCCCAAGTAGGCGCTCGATTGCCGCCACTAGCATCGCGGAACGCCAACGCTCGTCGCGGTGCAGAAGCGCGATTGTTGCTGGGCGCCTGCCGGCCGAGCACGGGAGTGCCTCCCCTGCCGCCGCCGCCGGACAGAAGACACTCGACCGGCGGGTGCCCCACTTCGCCGCGTAGGCGGTCGGCGCCGAGGACGATGTGACAGCGAGGTCAGTGAGGACGACGGCAAGACGACGCCGCGAACTACTCGCAGACGCGTGCATGGACTCCAATCTCACTGCACTGGACCTCGCGTACCGCGTTCCAGCCGATTAGGGCCGGCGTAAGGCATTCGGCGTATGGTCGTCCGGACACCTCGGATCGTCCCATCTGTTGAGTTCGACGACTGGGTGATCCCCAGACCATGCGAAGCCTTCCCAGCCGGTCGAGCGTGACCAGGCCACGGTCAAGCTGGGCACGTACCGAGACGTGATCCACAGGTGCGTGATGTCGTCGACAAGCTCTGGTACAGCAAGGGCCGAAGCGTCGCCGGGCGACGCTACTCGAAGCCAGTCAAACGAATGGTCCTTCTGCTCGTCCACAATCAAGACTGCGTGCCTTTCAGCGCCACCGTACGCGGCCAACTTTCGGGCGACATCCGCGTAGGCGGGCTGTCCGAGCAAATCGCACGCTGCTTTGACAACGTTGGCCGCGCTTGGGAGGGGACGACCGCCGCCAGACCCTGACGTGAGGATGACCTGGCCAGGACGTAGGTAACCCTGGGTAGTGATGAACTCGTACTCGTCCGCTCTGTGGGGAATCAGGTGCCACTGATCAGGGTCTTCAAGCTGATGAAGTAACTGCTCCAACCATCCGAGGTCGTTGACGCGTGCCTTGTGTGTCAGGCACACCCAGTAGCCCTGACTTAGGCCCGCAATCTCGACCCTCCCATTGATTTTGCCTAAGGCATTCAGGAGTTGTACGTCCCCCTTGTGAGGGTCCGAGACAATCTCCAGCGGGACGCCACCCTGTCGGTGGATGATGGCATCTGGCTTGCTGTTGCCGTCGCGGTCGTCGTAGCAGCACACCCGAGCCCCCAAGCTGCGTTCGATGATCAACCTGACCAGCGTCTCGCTCTGCTTTTCGCCGTGGTGGCCGGTTGGCTGCGATGGCACTAATAGACCCCAACAATCATCTATTCGATTCGAGAGCATCCGCAGCCGGACTCAACCGGTCCACGTTCCTGCACTGCGACGGCGCCGCGCTCCGACCTGCTCCGCCGCGTGTCGCGCCGGGGGGCACGCATAGAGCTCGACCGCGAGGCAGGCAGCAGCCCCCAACCAGCACACTTAGTTTGGTAGAGCGGGACGCTGCGGGCCGCTCGACACCTCGTCAGTCAACCGAGTCGGGAGTGCCTGCAATGCCTGGATTAAGTGGCTAGCCCACTCTTCGATGGCTTGCTGATACGCGGCAAGGGCACGCTCGTCCTCCGGACTCTTGGGTCCTTGGCCAGCGCGAGAGATGGAACCGTGACGCACCCAGTTTCTCAACTCCCATACTGCGTCGTAGTAGTTCTGGGTTGCCTGCATGACAGGCAGGTCGCGCAGTGAGTGCGATACATAGAGCTGATGCCGGAGGGGCCATAAATCGTAACGCCCGGTGCGCGCCTTGCTTCTCGAATGCACTGCGGCGTCGCGGACGTTAGCCACCTCGACCAACAGTGCATCCGCTGTCCTCCGAATCTCATCCCGGTGCTTGCGCTTGTCATTCAGCCACTGGGCGACGAGGACACCAACTAGGACCGCGATCGCGCTCAGCAAACCGCCAGCTAGTGATGCCCAGATTCCGTCCCACCCGTTCGCGACATCCATGGCGTCACGTTCCCGGATGCGCCACCGACCGTCAACCGAGCCGCGCAGGCTGTAACGAGGCACCCGATGTGGACGCTAGACGGTATGCGCAGGGTGGCTCGCCCAGATGCGTCACACCGCCGCCAGCCGGCTACTTCTATGCCCGGCGCCGAGTCGTGCTCGACCGGTAGGCTGAGTGCAACCTCACCGGATCGCGCCACGATACGGCGTTCACGATGACTCACTACGAAGCCCGCGGAATCCCGCACCGGCCACGCGCCGCTCGAACCGAGAACGGCCCACGGACAGACCTCCTGCTAGGCGAATGGCGAAAGCTCGTCGAGCGAGCCGAACGGGGCGCGGCGACCCATCAAACAGGGTGCCCACAATGTGACGGCTCGGACGGCCTCGATGCTCGCGACGACCTAGAGAGGCTCGTTCGTCGCGGCGGCAGGCGCCAAGTTCGCATTGGCAAACGCCTCGAGGCGTTGGACGAGCGGTTCCGGCAAGCCACCACGCCCGCACCGTTCTCCCCAGACGGACCTGGCTGGTGGCGGTACCGAAACCTCGGGTAGTGGGCACCGGGCGTACTCCTGCGCTGCAGGCAGGGTATCGAGGCTGCCGTCGAGTCAGGGCCATGCTGCATACCGCCGCCAGTCGACCACCCGACCTGCGGGCCTTGAGGATTCTCCTACGCGGCGGCAGGGAGTCCGCCTGGCCCGACGATCGGTTCGGCGCCCTCAGTCACAGAGGGCGGGGTCAGCGAAAGTCGAGGGCGCCACCTCCTCACCGGCGAGCACCGGGCCACGTGAGAAGTCTGCGGTCTCGGGGTTCCACTCCGCGGCGTAGAAGCTGTATTCAGTCTCAATCTCGACCATGTGCTCGCCGATTGTTGGAAGCTCGCCCCGCACCTGGCTGACGTCCGCCGGCACCTGCACTACACGAGCGAACTGGTCCCGAACCTCAGCCTCCCAGACGACCGCTCCGCGATTGCTCACATTGATGGCGACGATAGGGCTGCTGTCGCAGGTAGGCAGGTAGGCCGTGAACCGGCCCGCGTCCAAGATCTCCATCCCCAGTTCAGGCGTGCCGGGATCAGAGGGCAGGAGCGCGCACCCGCTCGCCATGAGCAAAGTCAGTGCGGCTGCGCCTACGCGCACCGTCATCCGGTTCCGACTCACCCAATGAGTCTCGCCTCTTAGAACGCGATCACCAAACCTCGGCCGTGGGTCCACCCGATCGACGCACCTAGGCGGCAACGCCAAGCCTGGAGAACGACCGCGCCCATCCGCTGCCAGTCGCCTCGGTCGGGTCAACGCCGCAACCGTTCGGGCGTCAGTTCGCAGTATCGGTCGATCTCCACGCGAGGAGACGCCGGCTGACGTCGTCCCAGTCGACCTCTACACCTCGGCCTTCGGCGTCTTCGACCCACTCCGCCAGTCGCTGGAACAGGTCCTCCGGAGTTACGCCCCTCCGCCGGCCTGGGTGGTCGTAGGGATCGTCGCGAAGGTCCCAGAACGCGTCGGCCAGTCTGCGCTCGATGCTGGGCACACTCAGATGCTACGAGCGTGATGGTCCATTGCCGGCAGCTGCGTCTCTCCGCCGCGAGCCGGGTCTAAGTTTCGCTGTAGTCGCGCAGGTGAGTTGACACGGAGATGAGCAGATCAAGTACGTCTCCAGGCCGCATGAACCCAAACAGCACTTGGGTTCCGTCGAGAGCGGGCGTGACCTCGAAGGTGTCCGAGGACTGGCATGCAGCATCTCGCGTGTGCGCGGGCCACCTCTCGAGCTCGCTCGGGTTGCGCAGCGTGAAGCGGTTTCCGTGCGCGATCCCGTTCCTCAGGTGACGCACCATCTCCAACACTGGCGCTCGGTCGTAGTAGCCCTCTGCCGCCAAGCGGTCTCCCAGGAGCACTAGCGAGCTCACGCACCACGCCCTGTCCATCTCGCCGCGAAGTGTCGGCTCCGTGGTGACAAGCTCGAGTGCGTACTGCAGATCGAACGGCCTGCTCGACCCGTCCTGGCACGTCACCGTTCCCAGCGGCCGGCCGGCCTCGTCCTTCAGTCGCGCAAGCGAGAGAACCCGAGGGTCTCGTCCAAGCTCCACTGCGGCCGCATGCGCATACAGCCCGAACCTCAGAAGCGACGCGTATCGGCCCGTGCTATCGGCGCTCACCGTCAGATGCTCCCGCACTTGGGTCTGGCGAAGGTGCGCGATCCAGGAGTGGCGTAGGCCCAGGAAACCGGGAAGGCCTCGCGCAGCCGAGATGCGTCCTGCCGCCGCCCGACGGCGTAGCCCATTCCGCCGCTTGCGGACCGCGCAACTGGTTGGCGCCGTAGACCGGGCTCGAACCTGATCCGAGTCGCTGCTCGTCAACACGCACGGCATGCGCCTTGCCGTCGTGGTCACAGTCACCGCGGACCCACATGTCGTGTCGCTCAGCCGCCCGCAGCGGCCTCGGCGTGCAGCGCGGCCGGCCTGAGCAGGATGGCAGGCCTCGATGGCTTCCCTGCGACCCAGGAGCTGTCGGCCCTGGTGGATCACCACCTAGCCGTTCGCGGCTGCCCATGCTGTCAGGAACTGTGTCAGCTCCGCCTCGGAGAGCTCGAGCTCGGCTGCTGATCGGTTTTCGAAATGGTCGGCTGGCAGTCCGCACGTTCGTGCGAGTTCGACACGCATCTCGGTGGCGGTTACCCCTGCATGGCCGGCGTAGAAGTCCGCCATCGCCCAGACCACGGGTGGGGTGCCTTCGCAACCCTCATAGGCCATGGCAGATGGATCGGTCAGGGCCTCGATGAGGTCGATCGGGTCGGACACCGCCGCGTCTGGCGCCGCCGACGCACCGAGGCCAGCTTCGGTGGCAGGCGGCTCGGTCGACCCGGTGCGGTCGGATGCAGTGGGCGGTGCTGCGTTCGTGCTCGTGCCCACGGCGCCGTTGCCGAGACTCGCCCGGCCATCGGTGGGTGCAGCCGGTCCACATGCAGTGAGTAGCGCTCCCATGACTACTGAAACCAGCGTGAGGCTTCGGACGCGGGACGGCTTCACGTGTGCATCGGTGGTCATGTCGTCCTTACTTCGACTCACGACGAGCGCGGCTTTGGCCTTGCTGGTCGTCGGTAGCGCTGTCGAAACCATCACGTGAACCTGATCTTCCACATCTTTCGCGGTTCGGCACACGCTTCGCACAACCCTTGAATCCGCCGAGCCGCGTCGGAAGTGAACAGAGCATCACCGAACGGGCGCGGAGAAGCGAGCACCTCTTCCGATGCTCACTCGGTCAGAGCCGGCCCGGACCGGTCCCACCCGGTCGATCACCCAATTACGTGCTCCCTGCCCGCCCATTCGGGCGTTGACCGTGGCCGGCGGTAGCCACTACTGGGGCCGCGGTCCTCGCTGGAGGCGCCAGTTATGGCACACCTGGACTAGCTACAGCCATTGGTGGCAGGTCAGGCTCCGTCGGTGTCCAGACCGGAGAGGCCGAGCATGACGAGGGCGATCCATGACAACGCCAGGACCCCCATGAGGAACCACGCCGGGGCGGCGGCCCACTTCCACGACACTCGGGTCCCGCGGGCAGCACTCCGGAAGTACAAGGGTCGGTACATCGAGGTGAAGTCCGCGTCCTCCCGCATCAGGACTCGCCCTGGAATCGACGCGGTCAGCGAGGATGCGATCACTGCGGCCACGCCACCAGCGAAGAACCAGATGTTGGAACCGAGCGCCACGTGCAACGACACGCCGACGACGAAACACAGCGGCGCAGCAACCGAAGCAAGGACGGCTTGAAGCAGCGACACCTGGCGCACGCCGCCATCCTTTCAACAATCCCGCTGGTCCCGATGGCAAATGCGACATGTGGCCGACGACAGACCACGACGTGCTTCTGCGGCACGAGCCGGCCATCGCCAAGACATGGGGACCAGCGTCTATCCGCCGCGAGCCGTCCTCGGCGCCCGTGACTGCAACACCGCAAGTCCTTGGCGAATCATCGACCGCGTGGCCTCGCGAACCAGGATCCTCAAGGGGTCGACTCCTATAGCTCAAACGCCACGACGTAGATGAGCACCAGTACCGCGATCGACCCGAACAGGATCGATGTTGCATGCCGAGCCCACCCGCTTCGTGGCCTGGTCATTGCTCAACCGTAGTCGTGGATGGCCACGCAGTCGTGCTCGATACCCGATGCCGTTCGAGGCTCGAATGGGGTCATCGAAGGCCCCTGGTCGACATCGGCGACTGTGTCCGTCCGGACCGATGCGGCCGTTCACTGAAGTGCCCCTTCCGCCGCGAGCCGGCGCGGCAGGAGCTGAGATGCGCATTCACTACGAGGTGAGCCCTCGCTGCCTGAGATGGTTGATGCATGGAGGTCATACACGGCGCCCTGGAGCTAGCGATTGCTCCCGAGATCTGGACGGTCGAACTCCGCGACGGCAGGTCGATCGAAGTACTGACTCACGGTTACAGCATCGAGGGCGACGACTGCGTCTTCTCTCTGCTGTTCCGGGGCGAGCCCAACTTTGAGGTCACGTCGCTTCGATTACCTCTTGCCCTGCTGCCCGCCGACTTCCACGAGGTCGATCCACCGGCCGCCACCTGACACACGACCGGGAGATCACTCAACCGGGAGATCACTCAACCGAGACGACGCCAGTCTCGCCATCCAGCCAGCGCGTCACATCGCCGCGTAGACGTCAAGCATCCGCCCGTCATCTGACGGCACGCTGGCATGCTCATCGTGTGGCGCGCTGGGACCGATTCCCCCTCGACCTTCGGACTCGTGCGCTCGCGGTCGTTTTCCCACTGGCGATCTTCCTCGGGTGGTTTATCCCGGCCGTGCCGAACGGGGCCTGGTGGTGGCCGGCGCTCGCGATGGCTGGATGGCTCGGCTTAGCCTTGGCGCTACTTCTCCGTCCCCGCACGCGTTCGCGTCACGCAAAGGGTCGCGGCGAAGAGCCAGGCTGATGAGTGTCGGCGATCGAGCCGGATGCCTCGGTGGGTCCTCTGCGTCACATCGCCGCCAGTCGACCTCACCTCGGCTACCGAGGGCCGCTGCGGCTAGGCCGTGAGCAGCAGATACTCGGTGGCATGCCCCTCACTCTGACCGAGGATCAGCGCAACGATGTCCTCGCGTTGTGCGAGCAGTTCCCATCCCGAACGGGCATGTACGTCCGACCTATGTCTTGGGCGACCATCGACGCCTTCTTGGCCGGCTACGTCGCAAGTTGGCCTGGTGGCGCGTCGCGAGCCCTGCACCTTTTCGCAACAGAAGGTCTCGAACCAAGCAGCCTGATCTGGACGTCTCGCCTGCATCAGCGGCACGACCCGGGTGTCGGTTGGGCCGAACCGATCGAACGCGAGCACGGCGAACGGGTCGCCAACCTGTTGTGCGCAGTGATCAGAGACTTTGCCGACAGCGTCGGAAAAAGACACTAGCCGCCGGAGAACGACGCAGCCGTCGGAACCACCCGGCGCAGGACGACGCCAGCCGACACGACCCCGGTGCCCCACTACGCCGCCTGTCGACCGGTCTCACCGGAACCGCGCCTCGGGCGCGCCAGCCCCGGGCCCGTGAACGGCAGGACCACGAGGCGCTACTACACCTACGCTTCCCTTTCGCGGTTGCCCAATCGGGGGCCAGGGTCGGCCAAGGGAGGAGTCAAGAGCAAGATGGGCGCCCAGAGGCAACTGCCACTACGTGAGCGGGTGCGCCATGCGGCAACGGCCGACCTGAACGCCGATGAGATGCGCGAGATCGCATCCGATCCGCACCACGACGTGCGCGGGGAGCTGGCGGCAAGGGAGAACCTGCCCGAGGACGTCATCAACAGCTTGGCGAACGACAAGTCCGCTGCCGTCCGTGGGCTGATCGCCCGGCATGCCCGCGCCAGCCATGAACTGGTCGCGCGCCTGAGCCAGGACAAGAGCCCACTCGTGCAGTGGGAGGTCGTCTGGGCCATAGCCGACCGTCCGGACCTGGCGGCAACCGTCCTCCCGGTCGCCAAGCAGCATGTGTTGCTCGTACTGGCCGATCGGTTCGCCTCGATGGACGAGGTCATTCAGCAGGCACTTGGGCGACACGTGGACCCTGAGGTCCGCTGCAAGGTTGCCGAGCAGGCCGAAGACATCCCATTACTCGCTTCCCTGGCAAGCGACACCGAACCGCGAGTCCGAAGAGCCGTGGCAGCCAACCCCCACATCTCGAGGGACCTGCAGCTACAGCTCGCGAGCGACCCCCACCGAATGGTGCGCGCGGGAGTGGCAGACAACTGGGCCCTCGACCCCGACGTGGCGCTGGTCCTGACCTCAGACCGCTCCAAGGACGTCCGGCTGGTGTTGGCAACTCGCCTGCACAGCTACGCCCACGTCCAGGCCCGCCTGCGAGACGACCCGGACGGGATGGTGCGTCACCACGCGACGGAGCTCGGGTACGCGCCACGGCCAGAGTGAGCCGAACACCGCCCACCGCGGCCGCCCCAAGTGCCACACTCCGCCGCCTGTCGATCCGATCGCAGGTGCGGGCGGCGAGCAAGTCCGGCGACCGACGCCAGGACCTCGGTTAGCGTGCTGGCCGTGCCCTCATCTGATAGGCGGACTGATGCCAACACGGCCCCCTTCCGGTGGGATCTGGTGGAGCCCGCCGCGCTGGGCGGTCTCCTCGACGGCGTAGCGACGCCCGCGCTGTGGTTCGCTCGAGAGCTGAGTCACTGCGCGGGCAAAGTCCTGGCCAGGAGCGCGTCAGGTGATCTGGCATTCGTCGGCCGCAGTCTTGATTCAATGTTCGACCTGTTGTCCGGCGCGCTCAGCGACATCGATGAGGTGCCGACGTTGACGCGCATACCGCTGTCTTTCGCGCGGGATTGGGACGGGCCTGAGCGCCGTCGGCTCTCCCTGGCAGAGCGTGACGTTGCCCGGTCGGTTCTTGAGTCCTCTGGCATGACGCCCCACGTGGCGGCTCGCAGATCGACACCCGTCACCTTCGTCGACGTGGCCTACACCGGCGGCACGTTCCGCGACCTGTACTTGCTCATCCGCGAGTGGGTGGAGGACGAACGCGCGCAGTGGGACGTCGTCAGGAAGAAGATCCGTTTCCTGGGCGTGACCTCGAGGACCAAGACCAGCCCGAACACGTTCCGTTGGGCCCAGCACCAGGAGTGGACCAAGGACCTGCCCGGTAAGTCGGTGACCAGCGTGAGTCTGGACGCGTGGGTGTGGAGCTACCTGGGCAACGAGCAACCCAAGCTGACCAGGTCATATGCGCCGCGGACCTGGCTTGCCGAGGCTCAAGGACCGGGCAGAGACGAGCGGACCCGGGCAGCGCTGGCCGAAGCAGTGGCACTGGTCGCATACGGACGCACGGGCGAGGCGCGCCATCTCATCGCGGACGCGATGGCGGATGAACCAGCATTGGCGCAGTCATGGCTGCGAACCCTGCGCTCGCGCCTCGCAAGCCGAATCTGAGTAGTGCGTCCATCCGCCGCCTGACGGCACACCCTCGCCTCCGCAGCGAGACGCGCGACAACACTCTGTCGGCGTTCGATTACGAGAGCCCAGAGAGTCGGTAAGCCACCAGGCTGCCGGCGACAGCGACATTCAGGCTCGAGCCGATCCCCACCATGGGGATCTCCACGCACTCGTCGACGTCCTTGAGGATGTCGTGAGGGACGCCGTTGTGCTCGTGGCCCAGGAGCAGCACCGTGGACCGCCGTGCCGGCGCCAGCCGGGAGAGCGCGATGGCGCCATCAGCGAGCTCGACCGCGACGATCCGTTTGCCCAGGTGGCGCTGGTCAGCGATCCACCGTTCCTTCGACGGTGCGACCCAGTGGATGCACGGGCGTTGGCGGCGCAGGGTGTCGCCGACGCGCATGGCGTCCTGGTAGTGCCTGGTGCGAGGAACTGCCATGCACGCACCTATCGCGTCGCAGGTGCGCAGGAGGGTGCCCAGGTTCGCGTCGTACGCCACCCACAGTGGGGCAACGACGAGATGATCCCAACAACCGTGGCGTCGTTCACGACGTTGAGAGCGAAGGTCTCTGGGCACGGTCTTCGCGCGACTCATGCGCGAGCGGATGCAGCTCCGGCAGTGATCATCACGAGCGCCTTTAGGCGGCGGCGCTGGTCCATCGACGAGGTGGGAGGTGGTCAGCGTACCTGGCCGTGCGTCCATCGATCCGGTGAATCAAGGCCGACGCGTCTCGACCAGCCTGCGTGTGCGGCTAACGTCGGCGCGTTCCTGGTGCCCGGCCGTGACGAGCGGCGAGCGCGGTCTGAGCCCGGCGTCGGTCGCCGCGTGAGGTGACCCGATGTCCCCGACCACTGTGCTGCCCTACGAGCCGACGACGATGTCGACCGCCCAGCTGGCGGCGGTCTCCTACCTCGCCCGGTACTCCGGGCGCACCCACCACCTGTACAGCTGCCAGCTCGCGCGGTGGTTCGCGTGGTGCCAGGCCCACGGGCTCGACCCGCTGGTCGGCGTCCAGCGAGCCCACGTCGAGCTGTACATCCGCCATCTCGGCGACCACGGGCTGATGGACTCCTCCGTCGTCACCACCATGCACGCCGTCCGCGGCTTCTTCCGGTTCGCGCACATCGACGGACTGATCCCCTCCGACCCCGCGGTCTACGCGCGGCTGCCGAAGGTCCACCGCGACGAGTCCCGCACCCAGGGCCTGGACCGGCTGGAGCTGATCCGGTTCCTCCAGGTCGCCCAGACGCTGACCGTGCACCACGGCGCCCTCGCCTACCTGCTCGGCATCAACGCCCTGCGCGCCTCCGAGGCGTGCGCGGTCAGGATCGAGGACTACGCCGACACCCTGCGAGGGCACCGCGTCCTGCACCTGGTCGGCAAGGGCAACAAGCCCGCCACCATGCCGGTCACCGTGCCCGTCCTCCGCGCCCTCGAAGCCTGCCGTGGTCAGCGCGTCACGGGTCCGCTCGTCCTGCGTCCGAACTCGGGCAGACCGATCGACCGCCGCGACGCCTACCGGATGGTCGCTCGCATCGCGAAGGCCGCCGCGATCCCGCGGCACATCAGCCCGCACTCGCTGCGCCACGCCGCCATCACCAACGCCCTGGACGCCGGCGTGCCGCTGCGCGACGCGCAGATCCTCGCCCGTCACGCCGACCCGCGCACGACCGAGCACTACGACCGCGCCCGCGGCAACCTCGACCGGCACGGCGTCCACTTCCTCACCGCCTACGTCGCGGGCGTGTGAAGAGGCGTCCGCACAGCCCGCCCAGCGTGGCGACTCCCAGCCGCGCCGACGCCGGTGGGAGATTGCGTCCGTGAGCGACTCCTACGACGTCCTGGTCATCGGCGGCGGCCCGGCGGGCACGGCTGCCGCGCTGCGCGCCGCCGAGCTCGGGGCCAAGGTGGCAGTCGCGGAGCAGCACCGCACCGGCGGCACCTGCGTCAACAGCGGGTGCGTCCCGACCCGGGTGCTGGCCAAGACCGCGCGGCTGATGCGCGAGGTCCGCACCGCGGGCACCTACGGGATCACGGTCTCCGAGCAGGCGGTCGACTGGCCGGTCACGGTCGCGCGCGTGCGCGCCACGGTCGAGCGGGTGCAGCAGGCGAAGGGCGAACCGGAGAAGCTCGCGGACGCCGGGGTCGACCTGCTGCTCGAGGGCCGGGCCCGGTTCACCGGTCCCCACGAGGTCGAGCTCACGGGCACAGGTCGCCGGGTGCGCGCGGAGTCGGTCGTCGTCTGCGTCGGCGGGCACTCGCGACGGCTGCCGATCCCCGGGGCCGAGCTGGCGACGCTGCCCGAGCAGGTGCTCGACCTGCCGTCGGTGCCGCGCCGGCTGGCCGTCGTGGGCGCCGGCAACACCGGTGCGCAGCTGGTCACCGTCTTCGAGGCGCTCGGCGCCGACGTCACGCTGCTCGAGATCGCGCCGCGCATCCTGGCGCACACCGACGCCGACGTGTCCGCCGCCGTCGCCGAGGCGTTCGTCGAGCAGGGCGTCCGCGTGGAGACCGCGGTCGAGACCGTCGTCTCGCTCGTGAGGACAGACGACGGGATCGAGCTCACCTGGCGTGCCGGTGGCGAGGAGCATCGGGCGACCTTCGACGCCGTGATCACCTCGACCGGATGGCCGGCGTCGATCGAGGGGCTCGACCTCGAGGCGGCCGGGGTGGAGACCTCGCGCGGCGGCGTCCCCGTCGACGAGCACCTGCGGACGAACGTGCACCACATCTACGCCGCGGGCGACGTCAACCAGCAGTCGATGCTGGTGCAGGCCGCCCACTTCGAGGCCGAGGCTGCTGCGCGCAACGCCGTGCTGGGGGCGACGTCCCGCGTCCGTCACCTGCTCCTGCCCGCAGGCGGTTTCACCGATCCCGACTACGCGGGAGTGGGGCTGACCGAGGAGCAGGCGCGCGAGCGCGGCATCACCTACGGCGTGGCCAGGGTCGACTACGCCAGCATGGAGCGGCCCGTCATCGACGACCGCACCCGCGGGTTCCTCAAGCTGATCACCGACGGCCGGCGCGAGGTGCTGCTCGGGGCGCACGCCGTCGGCGAGCAGGCGATCGAGGTCGTGTCGGCGGTGACCGCCTCGATGGCCGCGGGCGTCGACGTCGCCACGCTCGCGCGGGTCGAGTTCGCCTATCCCACCTACAGCGCCGTCATCGGCGTCGCCGCGCGCCGGCTGATGACCGGGTCGCCGTCGAGCTACGAGCACGCGACGCAGTAGGCGGGGTCCTCAGTCCGCTGCCACCGGCACGCAGGCGGGGACCGGCCCTCGCGCGATGGCGAAGTCGACGATCGCGCTGACGCCCGTCCCGTCGTCCAGCGAGGTCGCCGCGGCGGACAGCACGAAGGTCTCGCCGTCACCGACGGCGCCGGGCGGGATGCGCACCTCGAAGAAGTCCGGTCCCACGGACAGCGACAGGTCGGCGCCGGTGTCGTCGTGGCGTCCCGGCTGGCACGCCTGGCCATCGGGCAGGTAGGTGACGTCCGCGCGGATCCCGCGCTCGTCGAGCGCCGCCTCCAACGCCGCGGCGCCCTCCAGGCGCGACACCGTCACCGTCACCTCCTCGCCGTTACCGCCCGAGACGGCGTACGCCGGAGTGGGTCGCGCCACGACCCACGCGGTCGCGACGACCAGCGCGGCAGCGGCGAACCCGGCGACCGACGCCAGGGCCAGCACCGGGCGGCGCGACCGCAGTGCGACCGGCGCGCCCACGCCCCGCACCTCGTCGACCAGCATCGCGCGGACGGCCGCCCGCCGGTCCGGGTCCATGCCCTGCAGGGTGGAGGTCATCGTCGTCCCCTCTCGGTGGGTGCGTCCTGGTCAGCGGTGGTCGTCGGGTCGTCGGCCCGGAGCCGGGCCCGGGCGCGCGACAGACGGGAGCGCACGGTGCCGATGGGGACGCCGAGGGCCACCGACGCCGACGCGTAGTCGAGGCCCTGCCACACGCAGAGCGTGAGCACCTCCTGCTCCGCCGGCCGCAGCCTCGCGAAAGCCGTCCTCAGCTCAGCGAGGTGGCGATGGTCGTCGACGCGGCCTGCGACGTCGTCGGCGGGGTCCGGTTCAGGCTCCCGGCGGGGCAGCCGCGCCAGTGCGGCGCGGTGCCGACGTGCGGTACGCCAGCGGCGCTGCAGCGTCCGACCGGCGACCCCGTACAACCAGGGGAGGACCTTGTCGTCGACCAGCTGCACCTCGGCCCGTCGTCGCCACGCCTCGAGGAACACGATCGAGACCAGGTCGTCGGCCGCGTCGACCGACCCGCAGCGCCGGGCGCAGTAGCGGTGGATCACGTCGCCGTACCGGTCGAACAGCGCGCCGAAGCTGTCGGCGTCGCCGGCCACGGCCTGCTGCCACAGCACGGCGTCGCTGCGATCGCCCACGTCGACCTGGTCGTCCCCGGAGGACGAGCGGGCCGTCGGCCCCGTCACGGTGTCCACACCCCCTCATGCCCGCAGCGGGCACCGAGTTCCCGCCGACGTCCGCCAGCCTGCACCACGCGTGCGCAGGCCGGCCGGACATCGGACGGCGCCTCCTACACGGCAGGCCGGCGGGTCCACCTCCACGCGGTGCGCAGGACGAAGGCGAGGACCAGGAGCTCCAGCCCGATCGAGTAGCCGTAGAAGTACGCGTAGTCGAAGTTCTCCTCGCCGGAGAAGTTGTAGATCGTGACGGGGACGTAGAGCGCCGCGACCGCGAGGTTGACGACCCGGTTCGCGCGGGTGGGCAGCGTCGCGGAGAGCCACGTCATCACGGCCGGGATCGACACGAGCGTCACGGCCAGCGCGACGAAGGTCGGGCCCGTGTCGAACTCGTGCACCCGGCCGCCGAGCACCTCCTCGAGCGATCCCGGCTTGTAGAAGTGCAGGTAGTCGACGTACAGGTACAGGAACATGAAGCTGGTCCAGGCCGCGGCGAGCCTGGCCTGCACGGGCAGCCGCAACCGGTCGGGACGATCGACGGACGCCGAACCGGCTGCGGCGGTGAGGGACTGGGGCGTGCTCATCGGGGGCTCCTCGAGATGGGTCGGGTGGGTACCACCACCGTCTCGGGCCGGCAGCGCCCGGCACATCGGCACCGGGGCCGGACCCGACCTGGCCTCCCGACCAGCGAGCCGCTTGTACTTTCGGCGGATCCGCCCGGCGGACGGCGTCCCTAGGCTGCTCCGGTGGTCCTCGACGCGATCCGTCCGCTCTGGGCGGAGCCACGCCCGGCGGGTGCACCCGGCCCGGTGCCGCGCGACTGGGTGCTCGTCGCGGCGCTCGTCGTGTGGTCGCTGGTCGAGGCGGTCCTGCGCGACGACGTCGTGCCGGTCCCGCTGCTGCTGGTGAGCGCGCTGGCGGTCGTCGTCCCGCTCCCCTGGCGGCGCACCCACCCGCTCGTGGTGACCGCCGTCGTGTTCGGGGCGGTGACGGCGGTCGACCTCGTCAGGGTCGTCACCGGCACCGAAGGCGTGCTGCCGTCGAGCGTCTCGGCGACCGTGCTGATGGCGTACGCGCTCTTCCGGTGGGGATCCGGCCGCGAGGCGGCGGCCGGCCTCGCAGCCGTCCTGGTCTGGCTCGCCGTCACCTGCATCGCCGAGGCGGCCACGCTCGCCGAGACCGTCGCCGGGTACGGGTTCTTCCTGTTCGCCGCCGCGCTGGGTGCCGCGACCCGCTACCGCGCCCGGACCCGCCTGCGCGACCTCGACCAGGCCAGGGCCCGAGAGCGCGAGCAGCTGGCCCGCGAGCTCCACGACACCGTCGCGCACCACGTCTCGGGCATCGCGATCCAGGCCCAGGCCGGACGGGCCGTCGCGGCGTCCCACCCAGAGCGCGCCGTCGAGGCCCTCGCCGTGATCGAGGACGCCGCGACCCGCACCCTCGCCGAGCTGCGTGACGTCGTCGGGGTGCTCCGCGGTGCCCACGACACCGAGTTCGCCCCGCAGCCCGGTGTGGCCGCGGTCGAGCAGCTCGCCACCGACGACCGGTCGCACCCGAGCGTCGCCGTCACGCTGCGCGGCGAGCTCGACGACCTCAGCCCGGCGGTCGGCGCAGCGCTGTTCCGGTTGGCGCAGGAGTCGGTCACCAACGCCCGGCGGCACGCCCGGCACGCGACCCGCGTGACCGTCGACGTCACGGGCGAGGCCGACCGGGTGCTCCTCACCGTCGACGACGACGGCGCTGCCGCAGGCGGTTCCGCGGTATCCGGCTACGGCCTGGTGGGCATGCGCGAACGCGCCTCGCTGCTCGGCGGCACGTTCCGCGCGGGTCCCGCCGAGCGGGGCTGGCGCGTCGAGGCGGTCCTGCCGCGCACCGGGGCACAGCGGTGAGCGTCCGCGTCCTGATCGCCGACGACCAGCCGATCGTCCGGTCCGGACTGACGATGCTGCTCGACGCCCAGCCGGGCATCGAGGTGGTCGGGGCGGCGGCCGACGGCCGTGAGGCCGTGCGGCTCGCCCGCGAGCTGCGGCCGGACGTCGGCCTGTTCGACGTGCGGATGCCGCTGCTGGACGGCATCGAGGCGACTCGGCAGCTGGCCGGGCCCGACGTGGCCGACCCGCTGCCGATCGTGGTCATCACCACCTTCGACCTCGACGAGTACGTCCACGAGGCCCTGCGGGCGGGTGCCCGCGGCTTCCTGCTCAAGGACGCCGGCCCGGCCCTGCTGACCCAGGCGATCCACGCGGCCGCCGCCGGCGACGCGCTGATCGCGCCCAGCGTCACCGTCCGGCTGCTCGCCGCGTTCGCCCGGGCCGGGACACCGGCGCCGCGTCAGCCGGTCGAACCGCTGACCGCCCGCGAGGAGGAGGTGCTCCTCACCGTCGCCCGCGGCCGCACCAACGACGAGATCGCCGGGGAGCTGTTCATCAGCCAGAGCACCGTCAAGGCCCACCTCGCGAGCCTGATGCGCAAGCTCGGGGCGCGGAACCGCGTCGAGGTCGCGCTGTGGGCGCACGAGACCGGTCGCGTCCGGCCCGTCTGAGGTACGGATCCGAGGAGCGCCGCGCCGTGCTGCACCCGTGGCGTCCGACCTCGACCGGGTGGGACGACACAGGGACGGACGTCCGGCTCGTCAGCCCGGCGGTCGGCTAGGTTCGGCGGCCGTGCCCCTCGTCGACCGCGCCGCAGGCCTGCTGGTCACCGCGGCCCCGGGGACCGGCAGCACCGCGCTGCTGGAGGCGTTCCGGGCGCAGCGCGACGTCGTCGCAGTGCCCGGGGCCGGATCCGTCGAGGGAGTCGACCGCAAGCACGCGACGGCAGCCCAGCTGGTCGCGGCCGGACTGCTGCCGGCCGACCACGGCCTGCGCGTCGTCACCACCACCCGCAACCCGTTCGACTTCTACGTCGCCGAGTACGAGCGGACGCGCACCCGCTGGGTGCACGAGGTGCGCGACCGCGGCTCGTGGGTGCACACCGTCCCGGGTGCGCTGGACCGCGTCGTCGACGCGCTCACCCTGGACTTCGGGCCGTGGCTGTCCCGCGCGGTCGGTGACCCCGCTCGGGGCCGTCGGGTGAACGCCGGTCACGTCGACGAGGCCGACGTCGTGCTGCGGATGGAGCACCTCGAGCACGACCTGCGCGAGCTCACCGGCCTCGATCTGCGCGTCCCGGCGACCAACGTCACCGACCGCGACCGCGCGTACTGGCAGGCCTACGGCGTAGCCGAGCGCGCGCTGGTGCAGCAGGCGCACGCCGACGACCTGGAGCGCTTCGGCTACCGCTTCCGACCACGACGCCCGATGGGCGGTCGTCGCCTCGCGGCTCCACGCCCCCACCGGTAGACACGTCGCATGACCCTCGTCGGATTCCACAACTCGCACGAGCAGGTGCACCCACGGGAGCTCCTGCGCGCCGTCCGGCACGCCGAGGAGGTGGGGTTCGACGCCGCGATGTGCTCCGACCACTTCTCGCCGTGGAGCGAGCGGCAGGGCCACTCCGGCTTCGCCTGGTCGTGGCTGGGCGCGGCCCTCGCGACCACCGACCTCACCTTCGGCGTGGTCAACGCGCCGGGCCAGCGGTACCACCCGGCGATCATCGCGCAGGCGATCGCGACGCTGAACGCGATGTTCGACGGACGGCTGTGGGTCGCGCTCGGGTCGGGGGAGTACTCGAACGAGCACATCACCGGCGAGAAGTGGCCGCGCAAGGAGCTGCGCGACCGGCGGCTGCGCGAGTGCGTCGAGGTGATCCGCGCGCTGCTGCGCGGCGAGGAGGTCAGCCACGACGGGCTCGTGCAGGTCGACCGCGCCCGCATCTGGACGCTGCCGGAGCAGCAGCCGCAGCTGATCGGCGCCGCCGTCACGCCGAAGACCGCTGCGGCGCATGCCGACTGGGCCGACGGGCTCGCGACCGTCAACCAGCCGCCGGACGTCCTGCGTGACGTCGTCACGACCTACCGCGACGCCGGGGGACGCGGCGACGTCAGCCTGCAGGTGCACGTGTGCTGGGACCCCGACCAGGAGCGCGCCGAGCGGATCGCCCACGACCAGTGGCGTTCCAACGTGCTCGGCCCGCCCGCCGCGTGGGACATCGACAGCGCCGCCGTCTTCGACCAGGTGAGCGCGCACGTCACGGTCGACGCGGTGAAGGAGGCCGTCGTCGTCGAGTCCGACCTCGGCCGGCTCACCGAGCGGTTGCGCGACCTGGTGGGCGTCGGGTTCGACCGCGTCTACGTGCACCACGTGGGCCAGGAGCAGCTGCCGTTCCTCGACGCGTTCGGCGAGCACGTGCTGCCCGGGCTCAAGGCCGCCTGATGGACCTCACCCGCACCGGCGACCTGTGGTGGAAGACCGCCGTCGTCTACTGCCTCGACGTCGAGACCTTCTACGACTCCGACGGCGACGGCGTCGGCGACCTCGCGGGCCTGGCCCAGCGCATCGACCACCTGGCCGACCTCGGCGTGACGTGCCTGTGGCTCATGCCGTTCTACCCGACGGCCGAGAAGGACGACGGGTACGACATCACCGACTTCTACGCGGTCGACCCGCGGCTCGGCACCCTCGGCGACCTGGTCGAGGTGCTGCGCACCGCCCACGACCGCGGCATGCGGGTCATCGCCGACCTGGTGGTCAACCACACCTCCGACCAGCACCCGTGGTTCCGCTCCGCCAAGCGCAGCAAGGCGTCCCGCTACCGCGACTACTACGTGTGGCGCGCCGACGCGCCGCCGGACACCAGCGACGAGGTCGTGTTCCCGGGCGAGCAGGAGGCCATCTGGACCCTCGACGAGCGCACCGGCGAGTACTACCTGCACCGCTTCTACGCCCACCAGCCCGACCTCGACGTGACGAACCCGGCGGTGCGCGACGAGATCGCCAAGATCGTCGGCTTCTGGCTCGCGCTCGGCCTCGACGGGTTCCGCGTCGACGCCGTGCCGTTCCTCATCGAGAGCAAGGGCGCCGCCCCCGCCGGCGCGAAGGACCTCGGCGACGGCCACCAGCTGCTCAAGGACCTGCGCGCGTTCCTCAACCGCCGCAACGGCGAGGCGATCCTGCTCGGCGAGGTCAACGTCCCGTACAAGGACCAGCTGAAGTTCTTCGGCGGCCCGGACGGCGACGAGCTCACCATGCAGTTCGACTTCGTCGGCATGCAGCAGACCTACCTGTCGTTCGCCCGCAAGGACGCCCGCCCGCTCGCCCGGACGCTGAAGCGCCGCCCGGCCCTGCGCGACACGCAGTGGGCGTCGTTCCTGCGCAACCACGACGAGCTCACCCTCGACAAGCTCACCGACGCCGAGCGGCAGGAGGTGTTCGACGCCTTCGGCCCCGACCCCGAGATGCAGGTCTACGGACGGGGTCTCGTGCGCCGGCTGCCGACGATGCTGGAGGGCGACCCGCGCCGCATCAAGATGGCGTACAGCCTGATGTTCTCGCTGCCCGGCACACCGGTGCTGTTCTACGGCGAGGAGATCGGCATGGGCGAGAACCTCGCCGCCGGCGGACGGCAGGCCGTCCGCACGCCGATGCAGTGGTCGGGCGACCAGCGCAACGGCGGCTTCTCCGACGCCGCACCGTCGCGGCTGCCGAACCCGGTCGTCGAGGGGGCGTACGGGCCGCAGTTCGTCAACGTCGCCGACCAGCGGCGCGACGACGACTCGCTGCTCGCGTTCCTGTCGCTGCTGGTGCGCCGGTACCGCGAGTGCCCCGAGCTCGGCTGGGCCGACGTCGAGGTGCTCGACCAGCCGCACCGCCCGGTGCTCGCGCACCTCGCGCGCTGGGACGACGGCGTGATGGTGGGCCTGCACAACCTCGGCGAGGAGGGGCTGGCCGTACCGCTCGAGCTGCCGTCCGACCTGCGCCGCGGCGGCTCGTGGGACGGCCACGAGCTGGTCGACCTGCTGCAGGACGCCCGCACGCCGCTGGACGGCCGCGGCCGCGCCGAGGTCACCCTCGACGCCTACGGCCACCGCTGGCTGCGGCTCACCCGTCCCGGGGACCGCCGCCTGCTCTGACCACCCGCACAGCACCTCGCGCGTCGCACACCCGTCCCGACGGTTGTGTCGGGACGGAGGCGTTGTGCGGGGCGGCCCCGCCCGTCGGCGCCGTCCCGGCACCCGGCGCGACCCACGTACCCTGGACGCGTGTCGACCGGACAGGCTCTCGGCGCGCAGCTCGCGCGCAGCGTCGCCCTGTCCGCGCTCGCCGGGTCGGCGTCGGTGCTCGCGCACCTGGTCGTCGCCCAGCACCTGCCGCCGCTGCCGGTCGCGCTCGTCGTCGCCGGCACGCTGCTGCTCGCCGACCTGACCGCGGGCACCGTCCTGCGCGGCCGGTGGGGCACCGCGGTGCGGGTGCTCGGCCTGCAGGTCGGCGCCCACGTGCTGCTCGTGACCGGCACCGTCGCCGCGGGTTCCGGGCTGGCGGTCGGCGGCGGCCACCACGGGGCCGTGGTCGATGCCGGCGCGGTCGACTCCGCCGCCGGGCTGCTGCCGACCTGGCCGATGCTCGTCGCCCACGTGGTCGTGGCGCTCGGCGTCGCCGCGCTGCTGACCGGTGCCGAGACCGCGACCCGCACGGCGCTGCAGGTGCCGGCCCTGGTGCGCACCGCCGCGCGCGCGCTCGCCTCGCTGCTGCCCGCCGCCGCCCCGCTGCCCGCCGGGCCCTCCCCCCGGGTGCACCACGCCGCGCACGCCCGGCCCCCCGCACGTCCCCGTCAGGTCCTCTCCCGCGCGGTCCCCGCGCGGCGTGGTCCGCCGGCGCTCGCGGCCGCCTGACCTCCTCCACCGCTGGTCGGGCGTCCTCCCCGCGCCCACGCCCGCCCGCACGCACGTGCGGCCGGGCTCAGACCCGCACCCAGGAAGAGACGTGACGCCATGTCACCCCAGCACGGTTCGCACCCAGCACGACCCACCAAGAAGGAACGCCGCGACGACGCCCGCGAGAAGGCGCGGGTGCTGCGCGAGCAGGCCGAGCGCGACGCCCGCCGCCGCCGCGCCCTCGTCGTCACGATCGCCGCCGTGGTGGTCGTCGGCCTCGTCGTCGGGGGAGGCGTGCTCGTGCAGTCGCTGCGCAGCCAGGCCGCCCGTGACGCGGCCGCCCCCACCGGCACCAGCGAGCACGGCGGCCTGCTCGTCGGTGACGCCGACGCCCCCGTCGTCGTCACCCAGTACGTCGACTTCATGTGCCCGGCGTGCAAGCAGTTCGAGGACGAGAACGCCACCGTCCTCGACGACCTGCGCGAGCAGGGCGAGATCGCCGTCGAGTACGTGCCGGTCGCGATCCTCGACCGGTTCTCGCAGGGGACGCGGTACTCGACCCGCGCCGCCGGCGCCGCCTACTGCGCGGTCGAGGACGACCCGCAGGTGCTGCCCGACCTGACCGCGGCCCTGTTCGCCGCCCAGCCCGCCGAGGGCAGCACCGGGCTCGACGACGACGAGCTCGTCCGCATCGCGGCCGACGCCGGCGCCGGCGAGGCGACCCAGCAGTGCATCACCGACGGCGCCTACACCGGCTACGCCGCCGCCGTCACCGACCGCGCCTCGCAGGACGGCCTGCAGGGCACCCCCACCATCCGCGTCGACGGCGTCGACCTGCAGGACCGGTCGACCGCCGGTCTGCAGGCGGCGATCACCGCCGCCCGAGAGGAGTCCACCCGATGAGTACCGCTGTGCTGCAGCGCTTCCCGTCAGTCCGAGCAGTGGTGCTGGCGGTGGTCGCGGCCGTCGCCGGGCTCGCGCTCGTCGCCGCCCCGGCCCAGGCGCACGACCGGCTGGTCGCGTCGTCGCCGTCGGCCGACCAGGCGGTCGACGTGGCGCCGGCCGACCTGGTGCTGACCTTCAGCGACGAGCCGCTCGACCTCGGGCACAGCGTCGCCGTCCGCGACGCGTCCGGGGCCGACCTCGCGGTCGGGCAGCCGGTGGTCTCGGGGCGCGACGTCTCGGTCGCGCTGCCCGAGGTGCCGGCCGGTGCGTACACGGTGGTGTGGCGGGTGATCTCGGGTGACGGCCACCCGATCGAGGGCACCTACCCCTTCACCGTCACGACCGGCGTGGCACCGAGCCCGACGGCCGAGCCGACCACGACCGAGCCGACCACGACCGAGCCGTCGTCCGACCCCACGACCACCGAGCCGTCGTCCCCGCCGACGAGCACCGACGAGGACGTCACGCCGCCGACCGACCCGGGCTCCGGCGGCGTCCCCGCCTGGGTGCTCGCGCTCGTCGCGGTCGCGGCCGCGGGCGGTGTCGTCGCGCTGCTGCTCACCCGCCGCCGGCAGGGCCCACCCGCGCCCTGACCTTCGACCGCAGAGTGTGAACCTGGCGCACGACACGCCCGGCGTGTCGCGCGCGGGCTTCACACTCGGCGGGGCGGGGGGACGGGCAGGGGATCAGGCGTCCAGCGGGAGCGCGAGCTCGACCCGAGTGCCACCGGCACCCGACCGCACCTCGACCGTCCCGCCCTGGGCGCGCGTGAGGGAGCGGACGACGGCGAGCCCGAGCCCGGACGTGCGCCCCGACCCCTGCGGCCGGGTCGTCACGAACGGCTCGAACACGTCGTCGCGGACGGCGGCGTCGATGCCCGGTCCGTCGTCGTCGACGGCCAGCACGCAGCGGCCGTCGACGACCTCGGCCGACACCACCACGCGCACGTCCGCGCCCCCGTGGGTGAGGGCGTTGTCGACGAGGGCGAGCAGCGCCTGCGCCAGCCGGTCCTCGTCGCCGGTGACCACCACCGGCGGGCCTGGGCGGACGGTCACCGCGTCGGTGCCGAGCCCGGTGACGCGGTCGCGCAGGGCGTCGAGCACGTCGGGCACGAAGACGGGATCGCGGCGCACGTCGGCGTCGAGCTCGCCGCGGCTGAGGGCCGACAGGTCGTCGACCACCCGCGCCAGCCGGTCGAGCTCGCGCCGCACGACGCCGGCCGTCGCACGCGCGTCCTGCCCGGCGTCCGGGCCGAGCTCCTCGAGCAGCTCGAGGTGGCCGCGCGCGACGGCCAGCGGCGTCCGCAGCTCGTGCGAGACGGCCGACAGCGTCCGGTCGCGGTGCTGCGACTCGGTCTGCACCCGGTCGAGCATCCGGTTGAAGTCGTGCGCCAGCAGCCCCACCTCGTCGCGGCGCGACGGCTCCTCGACGCGCGCGTCGAGACCACCGAGGTCGACCGAGCGCGCCGCCCCGGACAGGTCGCGCAGCGGGCGCAGGGCGCGCCGCACGAGCAGCAGCAGGGCGACCCCGCCGACCAGGACGCCGAGCCCGCCGGCGAGCGCCCCGCGGCTGAGGGTGAGCGCCGCCTGCTGCCGTCCGGGGGCGAGCGAGCCGAGCACCTCGACCCGGCCGACCACGCCGTCCGCCCCCTGCACGTCGGCGGTCAGCACGCGCACCGGACCGCGGTCGGTGTCGACCGTCACCACGCGGCCGGGCTCGCCGGGCGGCAGGTCGCCGTCGTCGCGCAGCGCCACCAGCTCGGCCGGGCCCTCGCGCGTCGACAGGCTGCGGGTGCCGAGGGTGACGACGGTGAGATGCCGTGGGCTGCCAGGGTTCACAGCCAGGAATCGCTGCACCGCGAGGTCGGCCTCGGCGGCCGACACCTCCCCGTCGGTGCCCGCGGCGGCGTCGAGCTGGGCGGGTAGGCCGAGTCCGACCGCCTCCGCCTCCTGCCGCAGCGTCGCGTCGAGACCGTCGCGGTCGGCGGCGAGCACGAGCCGGTACGTCGTCAGCCCGACGGCCAGCAGCGTCAGCAGCACCACGGCGGTCGCGAGCGCCCCCACCCGCACGTGCAGCCGGTCGACGAACCGCACCGCCCGCCCGGACGGGTCGCGGGACGTCACCGCCGCACCCGGTACCCCGCGCCGCGCACGGTCTCGACCACGTCGGCGCCGAGCTTGCGGCGCAGGTGCCGCACGTAGGTCTCGACCACGTTCGACGACCCCTCGAACCCGTAGCCCCAGACCTGGTCGAGCAGCTGCGGCTGCGACAGCACGTGCCCCGCGTGCCGCATCAGGGCCTCCAGCAGCGAGAACTCGCGTGACGACAGGGCGACCCGCCGGCCGTCCTGCTCGACCTCGCGGCTGCGCAGGTCGAGCAGCAGGCCGCCGGCCCGCAGCTCGACCGCCGACGGCGCGTCCGGACGGCGCAGCCGCGCCCGCACCCGGGCGAGCAGCTCGCTCAGGCTGAACGGCTTCACCACGTAGTCGTCGGCGCCCGCCTCGAGGTTCGCCACCCGGTCGGCGACGGCGTCCTTGGCGGTGAGCACGATCACCGGCAGGTGCGGACGGTGCACGCGCAGCCGCCGCAGCACCTCCTCGCCGGGCAGGCCCGGCAGGCCGAGGTCGAGCACGACGAGCTCGACCTCCTCGGCCTGGGCGGCGAGCAGGCCGTCGAGGCCGTCGCCCTCCACCCGCACGGCGAAGCCCGCCGCCTCCAGGCCGCGCCGCACGAACGACGCGATCCCCGGCTCGTCCTCCACCACCAGCACCGCCACGCCGCCAGGCTGTCAGGTGCCGTGCTCGGACGGCCAGGTACCTGACGGTTTCGTCAGGTGGGTGTCAGCACCGCGTCATCGGGGTCGCCCAGGCTCGTCGTCAGGCGACCCCGACGGGGACGCAGGACCGACGACGGACGGAGGACGACGTGGTGGCACGACGCACGGCGGTGCTGGCAGGTGGGGCGGCGCTGGCCGCGGTGGTGGTCGCGGGAGGCGTGACCCTCGCGGTGACCGGCGACGACGACCGCGAGGACGGCGTCGGGGCGATCCGCCTCGAGAACGTCTCGGGCAGCGAGGTCGGCAGCGGGCAGGCGTCCGGGAGCGGCCAGGTGGCCGGGCTCGACGAGCTCACCGGGACGATCGAGCGCGACGCCGACGGCGACCTCGTGCTGAACGGGGTCGAGCTCGACTTCGGGCCGGACGAGTGGCTCGCCACCGCGGGCGAGGTCGTCGACCTCGACGGCGACGGCACGACCGCGAGGCTCCAGGACGAGATCGACGCCCTGGTCGGCACCGACCGCACGGTGCTGGTGCGCCTCGACGACGACGGCGACGACGGCGACGTCTACGTCGTCGACGACGTGACCTACCGGGACACGGCGGGCGGCCCGGCCCCGTGGCAGGAGGCGACCGGCGGCGGCACGACCGGCCCGGCCGCGACGGCCGAGGAGGTGTCGGCCACCGCGGTCGACGAGATCGGCGAGGGCGCCCGCGCCACCGACGTCGACCCGGTCACCGAGGTCGCCGGCGTCGCCTGGGAGGTCGAGGTCGTCGACGCCGACGGCAAGGAGCACATCGTGCTGCTGGACGCCGCGGGCGAGGTGCTGAGCGCCGAGCTCGACGACTGACGCCTCCCGCCCCGCAGAGTGTGAACCTCGCGCACGACACGCCCGGCGTGTCGTGCGCGGGGTTCACACTGTGCGGCGTCGGGGGAGGTCGGCAGCCGTCCGGGTGGATCGAATCGGTAGGAGCCGGACGGGCTCGGTGCGCCGACCGGGTGACGGCCCCCGCGAACCCTGCTCCGCGCCCCCGTCCCAGCCGATGTACTCCTGCTATGGCTGCGCGGGCGGACGACTCGGCGTCCGGGAGCCGGTGGGAGGACCGCCGGTTCCTGGCGTGGCTGCTGCGCGCCGCCATCGTGCTGGCCCCGTTCGTCGTGGCCGTCGCCGCGGTGCAGGGCGCGAGCGCCCTGTTCTCCCCGCGCTCGTGGACGCTGTGGCAGGAGCTGGCGCTGATGGTGCCGGTGGCGCTCGCCGCCGGCTTCGTGACCCAGCGGCTCGCCCGGCGGTTCCTGCCGCTGGTGATGCTGCTGCGGATGGCCGCGCTGTTCCCCGGCCGCGCGCCGTCGCGGTTCAAGGTCGCCCGCCAGGCCCGCAGCCGCGACCAGCTGATGGAGCTGCTCGCCGACCGCGACGCCGGCCCGCAGCAGGCGGCCCGCGCGATGATGACCCTCATCGCGGCCCTCGCCGAGCACGACCGGCACACCCGGGGCCACAGCGAGCGGACGCGGGTGCTCGCCGACGTCCTCGGCACCGAGCTCGGGCTCTCCGACTACGACCTCGACCGGCTGCGGTGGGCGGCGCTGCTGCACGACGTCGGCAAGATCGAGATCGCCCGGTCGATCCTGGTGAAGCCCCGCTCCCTCGACCAGCACGAGTGGCGGCGGATGCGCCAGCACCCCGTGCACGGCGCCGAGCTCACCCGCTCGCTGACCGGCTGGCTCGGCCCGTGGGCCGACGGGATCCTGCACCACCACGAGAAGGTCGACGGGTCCGGTTACCCGATGGGGCTGCAGGGCGAGGAGATCTCGCTCGCCGGACGAGTCATCAGCGTGGTCGACGCGTACGAGTCGATGACGGCGGCGCGCCCGTACCAGAAGCCGCGCACCACCCGGGCGGCACGCGAGGAGCTGGTCCGCTGCGCCGGATCGCACTTCGACCCGGACGTCGTGCGCGCCTTCCTGTCGGTGTCGCTGCCGCGGATGCTGTGGGCCACCGGCCCGCTCGCCCTGCTGACGCACCTGCCCTACCTGCGCGACCTGCAGCTCATCGGCTCGCAGGTGACCGCCGGCGTGGCGAGCTCGGCCACCGCGGCCGGTGCCGCGACCGCCGCCGGGGCCACGGTGCTGGCCGTCAGCGCCTCGGCCGTGCCGGCCTGGCACGCCGTCCAGGACGAGCCGGCGGTGCCGGCTCCCACCCAGCAGGTGCAGCCCGTCGGCGACGACGGCACCTCGGCCGCCCCCGTACCGGCGCCCGCCGGCCCCACCGACGTGCCGGTCGCGACGGGAGCGCCTGTGACGGCCGCGCCCGACGCGGGCACCGTCGTGGTGGCGCCCGTGGTCGAGCCGTCGGGCACGGTCGAGGCGACGGACGGCAGCGAGCCACCCGCGTCCGTGCCGCCGGGCCAGGGTGCCGGCAACGGCAACGGCAACGGCAACGGCGAGGGCAACGGCAACGGTCACGGCAACGGCAACGGCAACGGCAACGGTCAGGGCCAGGGCAACGGCCAGGGCAACGGCAACGGTCAGGGCCAGGGCAACGGCGGCGGGCAGGTCGCCGGCAACGGCCAGGGCAACGGCAACGGCCAGGGCAACGGCAACGGTCAGGGCAACGGCGACGGTCAGGGCAACGGCAACGGCAACGGCAACGGCCAGGGCAACGGCAACGGCCAGGGCAACGGCAACGGCAACGGGAACGGCAACGGCAACGGGAACGGCGGCGGTCAGGGCGGCGGAACCACGCCCGTCACGCCCGGCGGCTGAGGCTGGCCGGCGCCGAGCCGGTCAGGCGGGGACGGCGAGCAGCCGCTCGTACCGCGCCCGGGTGAGGAACACCAGCCGCGCGCGCTTCTCGGGCTTGTCGACCAGCGGCCCGAGCTCGAAGCCCGACCGCTCGAGCCGGGCGATCGCGGCGTCGTTGCGGGCGTCCGGCTCGCCGACCACGCGGCGCACGGCCGGGTCGGCGAACATCCAGGACGCGAGCACCGCGCCCACCCGCTCGGTGAACCCGGGGACGCGCTCGCGCGCCGGCGCCAGCAGCAGGTGCATCCCGAGGTCGCCGGGCTCGACCTGGTAGCACTCGGCGACCGGGTCGTGCTCGGGCTGGTAGGTCTGGAAGATGCCGGCCGGCTCGTCGTCGACGTGCAGCAGGAACGCGTGGTGCGTGGCCAGGCCGTCGACGAACCGGTACACCTCGCGCACCTGCTCGACGTCGTGGTCGCCCATGCCCCAGAACCGGGCCCGCTCCTGCGTGACCCAGGTGTGCACCTGCGCGGCGTCGGCGTCGGGGTCGAGGCGGCGGAACCAGGTGCGGCCGATGCCGGGGACGTCGGCGCCGCCGACCTCGTCGGCGCGGGCGGTGCTGGAGGTGGTGGTCACGGGGTGCTCCTCGGGTGGTGGGGTCGGGGGCCAGGTCTCGTCCGGCACGAGGTCGGCGGGGTCGGGGTCGACGGGGACCAGGTCGCCGCGCGCCCAGAGCGGCAGCTGGTCGTGCAGGTGCGGTGAGGCCGCGTGGCCGGACGCGCCGAACGGCACTACCCAGCGGCTGGCGGGGCGGTCGGCCAGGTCGAAGACCCAGCGGGCCACCGGGCCGCGCCAGACGGTGTCGCCGGTGCCGGGCACCGACGCGGTCGCCAGCACGCACTCGGTGTCGCCGCCGAGCGGGACGGCCGGCACCGACGGCGGACGGACGCCCGCCAGCGGCTCGAACGCGTGCACGGGGTCGACCTGGTGCAGCGCCCCCCAGGTCACCTCGCGCGGGTCCGCCGCCACCTCGGCGAGCGCGGCCGCGGCGTGCCGGCGCAGGTCGAGATCGGGCGGGCCGAGTCCGGCGCAGAGCCGCTCGAGGGCGCCGGCGACGCGTTCGTGCACGTGGGTGAACCAGAAGTACAGCAGCGGGAAGCCGTTGGGGCGCAGCAGGTCCGCGAGGACCGGGTCGGTGCAGAGCGACCGGACGAGGGCGCCGCGCCAGCGGGCGAACAGGCCGGCGTCGGTGCTGCCGGCATCCATCCGGGCGTCCCACGCGACCAGCCGGTCGCGGACGGCGCCGAGGGTGACGTCGAGATCGAGGTCGGCGAGCAGGTCCTGCAGCGTGCGGGCCGGCGCCGACCGCGTGTCGACCTGCACCACCGCCAGGTCGTCGACCGCGAGGTCACCGCGGCCGCCGAGCAGCTCGGCGATGCGACGCGCCCGGTGCCTCGGGGCGAAGTGCGCCGAGAACGGGGCGGTCTCGGGCCGTCGGTCGTTCGCTGCGACGTAGACGTCGTCGACGTCGTGCGCCGTCGGCTCCGCCCACCCGCGCCAGGACGTCCGGCCCGACCACGCCTCGCGCGGCCAGGGCGAGTCGCGGTCGGCGCGCTCGGGCACGCGTCCGGCGAGCAGGTGACGCACGCGGCCGTCCGACCCGGCGACGAGCACGCTGTTGACCGGTTCGACCCAGCCGCGCAGCGCGCGCTCGACGTCGTCGACGGTGCGCGCCGTCAGCAGCGCCCGCGCGGCGGCGGTGCCCACGTCCGGCTCGACCCGGGAGGGGGTGCGCACGCTGAGGCACTCCTCCTCGCCGTCGGGCCCGGTGCCGGTGCGGCGCACCACGACCGGGCCGCGCGCGGTCTCGAGCACCTCGACGGGCACGCCGTCGGCGTCGCGGACGTGCACCGTCTCGGTCACGCTGTGCCGCAACGGTTCCCAGCCGTCCGGCCCCAGGCAGCCTGGGACGCCGTCGCGGTCGACCAGGCGCTCGACAAACAGGTCCTGCGCGTCTGCCATCGCGTTCGTGATGCCCCAGGCGACGGTGCCCGCGTGCCCTACGTGGGCGACACCCGGCACGCCCGGGACGGCGAGCCCGGCGACGTCGACGCCGGGGCACACCAGGTGCACCTGCTGGTAGACGCCGGGGAGCTCGAGCACCCGGTGCGGGTCGCCCGCGAGGAGCGGGAGGCCGCTGCGGGTCCGCGAGCCGGCGAGCGCCCACGCGTTGCTCCCGGACGTGGCGGGGTCGTCGGCCGACAGCCACCGCAGCGCCTCGGGTCCGAGCGTGCGGGCGACGTGGAACCGCCAGAGCTTGTGCGGCACCGCCCCGAACAGCGCGTGCTCGACCAGCCAGACGCCGAGCGGCGTCCACGCCTCCCACCGTGCCGGCTCGTCGGCGACGCCGAGCGCGCGGTGCTCGTACGAGCCCCGGACGGACTGCGGCAGCGCGCTGTTCACGCCGTCGACGTACGCCTGCACCCAGCCGCGTGTGGTCGCGTCGAGGCGCGTGAACGCCCGCTGTGCCGTGTCGGCCAGCCGCGACTGCCGGGCGAACACGTCCCACTCCAGCGCGCTCGCCCCGAGCCGGGCCGCCGACGTCCCCTCCACGCGCCAGCGACCGAGCTCGAGCTGCCAGGTGCGCTCGCGCGCCGCCTCGCGTCCCTGCGCGAAGGCGAGCGCGTCGAGCGACCCCGCCGTGAGGTGCGGCACGCCCCAGGGGTCGCGTCGCACCTCGTGCGCGTACCGGTCAGCCACGGCCCGGACGCCACCGCGCGATCGGGTTCGCCAGCGTGCCGGCGTACTGCAGCGACGACGCCTGATCGGCGAGGTCGACCATCTGCAGCGTGTTGCGCAGCTGCAGCCGGTTCAGGCAGGAGTGCGCGAACTCCTCTGCGAACAGGTCGATCCGCTCGTGCAGGTGCGGGTGCTGGTCAGCGTGCTCGGCCACGCAGCCTCCGACGAGGCGCCAGAACGCGTCCTCGGGCAGCAGGCCGTCGTCGTCCAGGATCGCCGCGAGGAACCGCAGGAACCCGTCGAAGACGTCGGTGAACACCGACAGCGCCGCCGTCTGGGGTGGCAGGTCGGCGCGGACCCGGTCGACCGGTCCGGGCAGCGGCTCGGTGCGGATCACGCACACCTCCTCGCCGATGTCCTTGAACAGCACCCGGGTCGGTACGTGGCCGTCGAGGACGAGGATCACGTTCTCGCCGTGCGGCATGAACGCCAGGTCGTGCGCGAGCAGGCAGTGCACGACCGGCCGCAGGTACGCCCGCAGGTAGGTCGCGACCCAGCGCTCCGCGGTCAGCCCCGACGCGCGGACGAGCTCCCCCACGAGGGCGACGCCGTCGCGGTCGCGGTGCAGCAGGCTGGCCATCGTCGCGAGCCGCTCGCCGTCGCGGACGCGGGTGAGCGGGCTCTCGCGCCACAGGGCAGCCACCATCTTCCGGTACGCCGAGGTGCGCGGGGTCGCGGCGTCCGTGCGGTGGTGGACGTCGCCGGTGTACCCGATGGCCGCGACCTCGCGCAGCACGTCGAAACCGCACTCGCGCAACACGTCGTCGTCGCGGACGACGTCGGCCACCCAGTCGTTGATCGCCGGCGTGCCGTCCATGTACCGCGGCGACAGCCCGCGCAGGAACCCCATGTTCTGCACGGCCAGCGCGGTCTTCACGTAGTGGCGACGGGGCTCGTCCAGGTCGAGGAAGGTGCGCAGCGACTGCTGCGCCCGGTACCGCGACGTGCTGAGCGCGAGCGGGACGACGCGCTGCGCCCCGACGTCGGCGGCGAAGGTGATGCCGAGCCGGTGCTCCCACTGCCACGGGTGCGCGGGCAGGTAGCGGTAGTCGGCGGGGTCGTGACCGAGGTCGCGCAGCCGCCCGTCGAGCTCGTCGAGCAGGTCGCCGAGCTGCTCGCGGTAGAGCGACTCCTCGTCGACGCCGGCCCCGACCGAGAGCCGGGACAGGTCGCGGCGCACGGCGAGCCAGACCAGCCGCACCGGTTGCCCGGCCTCGGGCGCGTAGGCCTCGTGGTCGGCGAGCCCGTAGCCGATGCGTCCGTTGCCCGCGACGAAGGCGGGGTGCCCCTCCGTCATCGCCGACTCGATGTCCTGGAAGCCCGCGTGCACCAGGTCGGCCGACGACGGCCGGGGGTGGTGGTGCTTCCAGGCGGCACCGGCGAGCGTCGCGGCGACCTCCTCGAGGTAGGTGCCGAGCAGGTCGTCCGGGATGCCCAGCCGGTCGTGCAGCTCGACGACGAGCTCCTGGGCGTCGAGCGCGACCTCGGCACCGTCCTGCTCGCGGACGAGCGTCGGTGCCTCGACGGCCCAGTGCTCCAGCGCGAGCCGCCGGGCGCGGAAGCGGTAGGTCGAGGGGCCGGCGCGCAGCACCCAGCGGTCCGGACCGGCGCCGGGGTCGGGCTCGGGCACCACCAGGCGCTCGTGCGCGAACTCGGCCAGCGCCTTGCGCACCAGGGCCCGGTGCGCGTGCGCCATCGCGTCCGGGGTGAGGTGCGCGCCGCCCGGGACGTCGGCGGCCGCGCGGACCCGGTAGGCGGTCGCGGTCACGGCGTCCTCCCCAGCTCGCTGCGCTCGAAGTCGTCGCGGGTGGCGACGCTCAGCACGCCGGTCTTGCCGGCGAGCGGTACCGGCCCCACGACGACGAACCCGGCCTGCCGGTTCTTCGCCGCGATGGCGCTGTTCCGCTCGTCCGGCTCGACCACGACGCGGTGGCACGCCGGGTCGGCGAGCACGAACCGCATCACCGCGCCCATCACGGCCGACGTGGTGCCCGACCGCGGGGGTCCGGCCGGCGGAGCGACCAGCAGGTGCATCCCCACGTCGCCGGGCCGGGTCTCGTGGTGCGGCGCCAGCTCGCTGTGCGCCGGGTCGTAGGTCTCGGCGAGGAACGTGGGGACGCCGTCGAGCCGGCCGAGCCACGCGTGGTGGTGCGGGTCGGCGTCGATCGTGACGTAGACGTCGAGGACGTCCCGCTCGCTCGCGCCCTGCATCTGCCAGTACACGGCGTGCGGGCTCGTCACCCACCGGTGCAGCAGCGGCAGGTGCGCGGCGGGGTCGAGCGGCTCGACCGTCGCGGTGCCGACGGGCGTCGCGACCACGAACGGGGTCGTGGTGGTGGTCACCGCGAGACCCCCTGCAGGGCAGCGGCGTCGCGGACGTCGCCGGCGGCCGCGTCGTCGGGCGGCGCGCCGAACTGCTGGAACGCGATCCGCCGCTCGACCGGGTACACCTCGCGGCCGGTCAGGCCGCGCAGGATCACCGAGTTGCGGTACGCACCCATGCCGAGGTCGGGCGCAGTGAGCCCGTGGGTGTGCTCCTCGGCGTTCTGCACCCAGATGCGGGAGCCGGCGTGGTCGACGGTGTAGTCGCGCGCGACGGCGTAGCGTCCGCGGTCGTCCCACCGCACGAGGTGGCGGACGGGGTCGAGGAACGTCGGGACGCGCGGTGCGTAGCCCGTCGCCAGCACCAGACCGGCTGTGGTGGTGGTGAAGTCGCGCTGCTGCTCGACGTGCCGCCAGCCGAGGCCGAACTCGCCGCGGTCGTCGTCCCAGGTGGCCTCGACGAGCTCGCACCCGGTGAGCAGCCGGGTCGGCACGGGACCGCGCACGCTCTTGCGGTAGAGCGTGTCGAAGACGGTGTCGACCAGGTCGCCGCTGATGCCCTTGTAGAGGCTGCGCTGCTCGCGGCCGAGCCGGTCGCGCTGCGCCTGCGCGAGGCCGTGGTAGTAGTCCACGTACTCGGGCGAGGTCAGCTCGAGCGTGAGCTTGGTGTACTCCATCGGGAAGAACCGCGGCGACCGGGTGACCCAGTCGAGCCGGTAGCCGAGCTCGTGCACGTCCTCGAGCAGGTCGAGGTAGATCTCCGCGGCGCTCTGGCCGCTGCCAACCACGGTCACCGAGTCGCGCGACTGCAGCCGGGCCTTGTGCGACAGGTAGCCGGCGCTGTGCACCACCGGGCCGGCGAGGCCGCGGGCGGCGGGCGGCACCACCGGCTCCGTGCCCGTCCCGAGCACCAGGTGGCGGCCCCGCACCTGCACCCGCTCGCCGTCGGCGAGCCGGGCGTGCACCACGAACACGTCGTCGCGCTCGTCGTGCTCGACCCGCTCGACGGTGTGCCCGAACCGCACCGACGGCAGGCGGTGGGCCGCCCACCGGCAGTAGGCGTCGTACTCCTCGCGCAGCGGGTAGAAGCTCTCCCGGATGTAGAACGGGTAGAGCCGGCCGGTCTCCTTGAGGTGGGCCAGGAACGAGAACGACGACGTGGGGTCGGCCATGCTCACCAGGTCGGCGAGGAAGGGCACCTGGATGGTCGCGCCCTCGAGCATCATCCCCGGGTGCCAGGCGAAGTCGTCGCGGCCCTCGAGCACGACCAGGTCGAGGTCGTCGAGCGGGTGCGCGAGCGCGGCGAGCCCGAGGTTGAACGGTCCGGCCCCGATCGCCACCACGTCGTGCACGTGCGTGCTCACCGCTCCACCTCCGTCATCTCAGCGGCCCGCAGGTCGACCGGCTCGAGGTCGCGCAGCTCGCGGGCGATGCGCTCCTGGTCGGCGGCGTCGACCGCCAGCAGCTCGTGCCCGGCGGCCGCGACGGCGTCGAGCACGGCGCGCACGTCGTCCGACGACGCCGTGGGGTTGAGCAGCGTGAGCTTGAGCCAGGCGCGCCGGCCGAGCACGGTCTTGGCGACGAGCGCGCGACCCTCGTCGAACAGCCGCGCCCGCACCGCACCGGTCAGCCGGCTCGAGGTCGCCTCGTCGACGCCCTCGGGCCGGAACGCGAACACGACGGTGCTGAGCGTCGGTCGCGCCGCCACCTCGAGGTCGGGGTGGGCGACCACCTGGTCGTGCGCGTCCGCGGCGAGGTCGACGACGGCGTCGAACAGGTCGCCGATCGCGTCAGGACCCATGCTGCGCAACGTCATCCAGAGCTTGAGCGCGTCGAGGCGTCGCGTCGTCTGCAGGCTCTTGTCGACCTGGTTGGGCAGCACCTCACCGCGCGGGTTGAGGTAGTCGGCGTGGTGCGTGACGTGCCGCAGGGTCGTGCCGCGCCGCACGACGAGGGCACTGGAGCTGACGGGCTGGAAGAAGCTCTTGTGGAAGTCGACGGTCACCGAGTCGGCCCGCTCGACGCCGTCCAGCAGGTGCCGGCGGCGCCGCGAGACGAGCAGGCCGCAGCCGTAGGCGGCGTCGACGTGCAGCCACACCCCGCGGGGAGCGCACACGTCGGCGAGGGCGGCCACCGGGTCGATGCGGCCGAGGTCGGTCGTGCCCGCGGTCGCGACCACCGCCATCGGCAGCAGGTCGTCGCGCTCGAGGGCGCACAGCGTCCGGACGAGTGCCACGGGGTCCATCCGGCGGTCCCCGTCGGTCGGGACGACCACGACGGCGTCGTCGGCGAGACCGAGCAGGCGGGCGGCCTTCTGGACGCTGAAGTGGCTCTGGTCGGTGGCCAGCACCCGCAGCCGCGCCTGGTCGTGGGAGCGGTCGTGCGCGCGGTCGTGGTGCCGGCCGGTGTCGTCGGCCCGGCACCGGGCCAGGGTCTCGTCGCGCGCCAGCAGCAGGGCCTGCAGGTTCGACTGCGTCCCACCGCTGGTGAAGACCCCGTCGGCGCGGTCGTCGAAGCCGATCCGCCCCGCCGTCCAGGCGACCAGGCGGCGCTCGATCAGCGTGCCCGCCGTGCTCTGGTCGTAGGTGTCGACCGAGGAGTTCACCGCCGCCACGAGCACCTCGGCCGCGAGCGCCGGCAGCACCACCGGGCAGTTGAGGTGGGCCATGTACCGCGGCTCGTGGAACCACACCGCGTGGTCGAGGTAGAGCCGCGACACCTCGTCGAGCACGTCGCCGGACGCGGGGGCGTCGAGGTCGACGGCGTGCACCTCGGCCCGCAGCTCCTCCAGGGAGGCGTCCGAGCGCGGGCGGTCGACGGTGCCGACGTAGCCGGCGAGCCGTCGCGCCGCGCCCGTCACCGCGTCGAGGTAGGCCCCGGCGGTGTCGCGGGTGAGCAGGTGGGCGCCCCCGAGGGCGGGACCGGTCACGTCTGGACGCTCCTCACAATAGGTTAGGCTTGCCTAACGCGGCGGCACGCTACACGTCCCCCGCCGAGTGAGTCGAATCGCCCGTCATGTCGGGTACGTCACCTCCGGGAGGAAGCACGCGATGGGTCACGGGTGGGAAGGCGTCGTCCTGAAGGCGTTCCGCGGCAAGGACTTCCGGCTCACGGTGGTCGACGCGCACGACGTCGCGCCGCGGCTGCGCAGCGTGACGGTCGAGGACGGCGGGCTCCTGGCCGCGTGCGGCGTCCACCCCACGATGTGGATCCGGATGTGGTTCGAGCGCGACGGTCGTCCGCACCAGCGCGGCTTCACCCTGGTCGACCCCGATCCGGCGACGGGCCGGTTCCGGCTCGAGTTCGCGCTGCACGACGGGCCGGCGTCGGACTGGGCGCGCGCCGCGACACCGGGGCAGCAGGTCGACGTGACCGTGCAGGGCACCCGGTTCGCCGGGCCCGGAAGTGGGACGGCCGGCGAGGCGGACGACGGCCGGGCCTACCTGGTCGGCGACCTCGCGTCGGTGCCGGCGGTGAACAGCCTGCTCGACCACCTCGGCGACCGGCCCGCGACGATCTGGCTCGAGTACGCCCACGACGACGAGCGGCTCGCTCCGCTGCGCACCGGACCGCAGCACGAGGTCACCTGGGTGCCACGGCGCGACGGCGGTGGTCACCTCGTCACCACCGTCACCGAGGGGGTCGCGGACGCGTCCGGGCGGGACTGGTTCTGGATCGCCTGCGAGGCCTCGAGCACGCGCGCCCTGAGCCGGCACCTGCGCAAGGAGCGGGGGTTCGCCAAGGACCGCGTCGACGCCCTCGCCTACTGGCGCGAGGTCGTCGCGTCCTAGGCTCGTCGTCGTGACGATCGTCCTCGGCATCGAGACGTCCTGCGACGAGACCGGCGTCGGCCTGGTGGCCGACGGCCGGCTGCTCGGCGCGGCGCTGTCGTCGAGCATGGACGAGCACGCCCGCTTCGGTGGTGTCGTGCCGGAGATCGCCGCCCGCGCGCACGCCGACGCCATGACCTCGGTGCTCGACGCCGCGCTGGCCGACGCCGGCGTCGGCCTCGACGACGTCGGGGCGATCGCGGTCACGGCCGGGCCGGGCCTGGCCACGGCGCTGCACGTGGGGGTCGGCGCGGCCAAGGCGCTCGCCCTCGCCCTCGACCGGCCGGTCTACGCGGTGCACCACCTCGCCGGGCACATCGCCGCCGACACCCTCGAGCACGGCCCGCTGCCCGACCCGTGCATGGTGCTGGTCGTCTCCGGCGGGCACACCTCGCTGCTGCTGGTGCGCGACCTCGCGCGCGAGCCGGTGCTGCACCTCGGCGACACCATCGACGACGCGGCGGGCGAGGCCTTCGACAAGGTCGCCCGCATCCTCGGTCTCGGCTACCCCGGCGGCCCGGAGATCTCGCGGGTGTCGGTCGACGGCGATCCGACGGCGCTGCGGTTCCCCCGGGCCCTGCTCGGCGCGGGCGGCGACCGCCGGTACGCCTTCTCGTTCTCGGGGCTGAAGACGGCTGCGGCCCGCGTCGTGGAAGCCGGTCGGGCGGACGGCGGTCCGCCGGTGGCCGACGTGGCCGCCTCGTTCCAGGAGGCCGTGGTCGACGTCCTCACCACCAAGGCGCTCGCCGCCTGCGCCGACCACGGGGTCGGCACGCTCGTGGTCGTCGGGGGAGTCGCCGCGAACCCGCGGCTGCGGGCGGTGGCCGCCGAGCGCTGCGCCGCGGCGGGCGTGGTGCTGCGGGTGCCGCGGCCCGGCCTGTGCACCGACAACGGCGCGATGATCGCGGCGGTGGGCGACCAGCTCGTGCGCGCCGACCGGCCGCCGTCGCCGCTGGACTTCTCGGCCCGGCCCTCGGTCGAGCTGCAGCTCAGCCTGCTGACCTGAGCCGGCGTGTCCGGAGTCAGTGCGGGCGCAGCATCAGCGCCGCGAACACCGCCACGACGCCCAGCGTCGCGCCGCCCACGAGCACCACGGGGCGGGCGAGCAGCCACCGCAGCACCCGGTCGGGCAGCCGGCGGTCGCGCGGGTCGTCGCCCGCCTGCGTGCGCCACCCGCCGTCCAGGCGTCCCGACCGCTCGAGCCAGGCGTCCGCGGCGACCGTGGCGAGCGGGACGACCGACGAGGCGAGCACGACGAGCGAGACCGCGGGCGACCACCGCTGGTTGACCGCGACCAGCAGGGCGGCGACGACGAACGCGAGGAACACCAGCCCGTGCACGGGGCCGGCGAGCACGACGCCGAGGTCGCCCAGGTCCAGCACCCGCTCGGCCACCATGCCCGCGAGCAGCAGCACCCACGTGACCGCCTCGGCCACCGCGACCGACCGGAACACCGCCTTCGGCGGGACGGACGTGGTGCGGGCGGGGTCGGCGAGGGTGCTCGTCATGGTGGGTCCAGGGTAGGTGGCGCGGTCGGTGCGCCGACACGCCGGGGCGACACGCCGCCGACACGCGACACGACATCTGGTGTCGCCGAACGGGTCCGACCACTGGATATGGTGGCCTCGCTGGTCCGGGGCCGACTCCATCGGTCTCGGGGCAAGAGGGAACCCGGTGCGAGTCCGGGACTGCCCCGCAGCGGTGAGCGGGAACGACCGCCGTCATCAGCACTGGGCCCCGACCTGATCGGGGAGGGCCTGGGAAGCGACGGCCAGTAGGTGCACCACGTCCGTGGTGCGTGCCCGCGAGTCCGAAGACCTGCCAGCGCCCGCGCACGCCGTGCGCGGTCGGTCGCCGACCTCGAGGGCAGGTCGTACGGCACCGGGCGGACACCCGCCGGCCTCGTGCCGGCGCGCGTCCGCGTCGCTGTCGTCGTCTCCCGCGCGGTCCGTGACCTCGGACCCGCTCGCGAGGAGAGAGCAGTGACCACCACCCCCACCGACGGGACGCCCCCGGTCGAGGCGCCGGCGCGACGCGCCACGATGCAGGTGCGCAAGCGCAACGGCGACCGCGAGGACGTCGACGTGATGAAGATCGTCCGCGCGGTCGAGCGCTGGTGCGACGACCTGGCCGACGTCGACCCCATGACGATCGCCACCCGCACGATCAGCGGGCTCTACGACGGCGCCACCACCGCCGAGCTCGACCGGCTGTCGATCCAGACCGCCGCGCAGATGACCGCCACCGAGCCCGAGTACTCGCGGCTGGCGGCGCGACTGCTCGCCAACTACGTCGACAAGGAGGTCTCGGGCCACCAGATCGCCTCGTTCTCGCAGGCGGTGCGGCTCGCCCACCTGGAGGGCCTGGTCGGTGACGAGACCGCGGCGTTCGTCGAGGCGAACGCGCGCAAGCTCGACCACGCCATCGACCCTGACGCCGACCGCCGGTTCGAGTACTTCGGGCTGCGCACGGTGTACGACCGGTACCTGCTGCGGCACCCGCACACCCGCGGCGTGATCGAGACGCCGCAGTACTGGCTGCTGCGGGTCGCGTGCGGGCTGTCGCGCACGCCGCAGGAGGCGATCTCGTTCTACCGGCTGATGTCGTCGCTGGCGTACCTGCCGAGCTCGCCGACGCTGTTCAACTCCGGCACGCGGCACACGCAGATGTCGTCGTGCTACCTGGTCGACAGCCCGCGCGACGAGCTCGACTCGATCTACGACCGCTACGCGCAGGTCGCGAAGCTGTCGAAGTTCGCCGGCGGCATCGGGATCGCGTTCTCCCGCGTGCGTTCTCGCGGCGCGCTCATCCGCGGCACCAACGGCCACTCGAACGGGATCGTCCCGTTCCTGCGCACGCTCGACTCCTCGGTCGCTGCGGTCAACCAGGGCGGACGCCGCAAGGGCGCCGCCTGCGTCTACCTGGAGCCGTGGCACCCGGACGTCGAGGAGTTCCTCGAGCTGCGCGACAACACCGGTGAGGACGCCCGCCGCACACACAACCTCAACCTCGCCAACTGGGTACCGGACGAGTTCATGCGCCGGGTCGAGGCCGACGGCACCTGGAGCCTGATCGACCCGGACGAGGTGCCCGAGCTGCCGGACCTGTGGGGCGAGGAGTTCGACCGCGCCTACCGTGCCGCCGAGGCCGAGGGGCGGTTCGTCCGCCAGGTGCCGGCGCGCGAGCTGTACGGCCGGATGATGCGGACGCTCGCGCAGACCGGCAACGGCTGGATGACGTTCAAGGACGCCGCGAACCGCACCTGCAACCAGACCGCGGAGCCCGGCAACGTGGTGCACCTGTCGAACCTGTGCACCGAGATCGTCGAGGTGTCGAGCGACGGCGAGACGGCCGTCTGCAACCTCGGGTCGGTCAACCTGGCCTCGCACCTGACCGCTGCGCGTGACGGGATCAACTGGGAGCGGCTGCGTTCCACCGTCCGCACGGCCGTGACGTATCTCGACCGCGTGATCGACATCAACTACTACCCGAGCGCGGAGTCGGCGGCGAGCAACCCGCGCTGGCGCCCGGTCGGGCTGGGGCTGATGGGCCTGCAGGACGTGTTCTTCGCGCTGCGGCTGCCGTTCGACTCGCCGGAGGCGGTCGAGCTGTCGACGCGCCTCAGCGAGGAGGTCTACCTGTCCGCGCTCGAGCGGTCGGTCGAGCTGGCGCGCGAGAGCGGTCCGCACCCGGCGTTCGCGCAGACGCGAGCCGCGCGCGGGCAGCTCCAGCCCGACCTGTGGGAGGGCGTGGTGCCGACCCAGACCGAGCGGTGGGACGCGCTGCGGGCGGCGGTCGCCGAGCACGGGCTGCGCAACTCGCTGCTGGTGGCGATCGCGCCGACGGCGACGATCGCGTCCATCGCCGGTGTGTACGAGTGCATCGAGCCGCAGGTGTCGAACCTGTTCAAGCGCGAGACGCTCTCCGGCGAGTTCCTGCAGGTGAACTCGGCGCTGGTGCGCGAGCTGAAGGCGCGCGGGCTCTGGACGGCCGAGGTGCGCGAGGTGATCAAGCGCAACGAGGGGTCGGTGCAGGGGCTGACCCAGCTGCCGGAGGAGGTGCGCCGGCTCTTCCGCACCGCGTGGGAGCTGCCGCAGAAGGCGCTGATCGAGATGGCCGCCGCCCGGCAGCCGTACGTCGACCAGGCGCAGTCGCTCAACCTGTTCCTGGCCTCGCCCACGATCGGCAAGCTCAGCTCGATGTACCTGTACGCGTGGAAGGCCGGCCTGAAGACCACGTACTACCTGCGCTCGCGCCCCGCGACGCGCATCCAGCAGGCCACCGTCGCGGTGGCCGCCACCCGTCCGTCCGACACCCGTCCGTCCGCCGGCGACGCCGGCACCGAGGGCGAGGCGGTCGCCTGCTCCCTCGAGAACCCCGAGAGCTGCGAGGCCTGCCAGTGACCACCACCGTCGCCACCGACACCAGCGCCACCCGGATGCTGCTCGACCCGGGGATGAACCTCACCCTGCGGCCGATGCGGTACCCGCACTTCTACGACCGCTACCGCGACGCCATCAAGAACACCTGGACGGTCGAGGAGGTCGACCTGCACTCCGACCTCGCCGACCTGCGGCGGATGACCGAGGCCGAGCGGCACCTGGTGAGCCGGCTCGTCGCGTTCTTCGCCACCGGCGACACGATCGTCGCGAACAACCTGGTGCTCAACCTGTACCAGCACGTCAACAGCCCCGAGGGGAGGCTGTACCTGTCGCGGCAGCTGTTCGAGGAGGCCGTGCACGTGCAGTTCTACCTGACGCTGCTCGACACCTACGTCCCGGACGAGGCCGAGCGGCACGAGGCGTTCGCGGCGGTCGACACGATCCCGTCGATCAAGCACAAGGCCGACTTCTGCTTCCGCTGGATCGACTCGGTGTTCGACCTCGACGCGCTCGAGACCCGCGAGCACCGGCGGGCGTTCCTGCTCAACCTGATCTGCTTCGCCGCGTGCATCGAGGGGCTGTTCTTCTACGGCGCCTTCGCCTACGTGTACTTCCTGCGGAGCAAGGGGCTGCTGAACGGGTTGGCATCCGGCACGAACTGGGTGTTCCGCGACGAGTCGATGCACATGGCGTTCGCGTTCGACGTCGTCGAGACCGTGCGCGAGGAGGAGCCCGACCTGTTCGACGACGAGATGGCGCAGCAGGTGCGCGCCATGCTGCGCGAGGCGGTCGACGCCGAGGCGCAGTTCGCCGAGGACCTGCTCGGCGGCGGCGTCGCCGGGCTGTCGACCACCGACATGCGGGCCTACCTCGAGTCGGTCGCCGACCGTCGCCTCGCCCAGCTCGGCCTCGAGCCCGAGTACGGGACGGCGAACCCGCTGGCGTTCATGGAGCTGCAGGACGTGCAGGAGCTCAGCAACTTCTTCGAGCGCCGCGTCTCGGCCTACCAGGTGGGGGTGGGCGGCACCGTCGGGTTCGACGAGGACTTCTGACGGCGGGCGGGGCGGCCGGTCTCAGAGCAGGCGGAGGTGCAGCGTGACCTCCTGCTCGAGGCCGACCGCCTCGGCCCGGCGCACCGCGGCCTTGAGGGGGAGGACGTAGCAGCCCTTCCCGGTGTCCGGGAAGACCGAGGTGCGCCAGGTCGTGGTGCCGCAGCGCACCTCGACCCGCACCGCGCCCCAGCCGCGCGGGGCGCCGCCGTCCGACACCTCGGCGACCTCGTCCGACACCTCCGCGGGCAGCGAGACGAAGACCCACGCGTCCGAGCGCGCCTCCCAGCGCCAGGTGGTGGCGGTGAAGGTCCAGCCGTCGTCGGTCACGGGACGAGTCTGCACGCCAGGTCTCACAGCCGGCTCCCAGGCGGTGCCCAGCGCCGGGGTAGGTGGCCACCCGATGCTCCTGCCATGACCCGCTTCCGCCGGCGCAGCGCGCCCGCTCCCGAGCTCCGTCCGGAGCACTTCAGCGACAACGACTCCTACGTGCGCGCCGTGCACGACCAGGGCCTGTCCTTCGACCTCGGCACGCTGTCGACCGCGTTCGACCGGCGCCGCGCGCTCATGGTGCTCGGCGGCGGGACGCTCGCCCTGGCCGGGTGCGCGGCGCAGCCGGCGTCGTCGACCACGTCCTCGTCCACCTCGTCGTCGTCGTCCGCGGCCGCGGCCGGCTCGGTCGGCGAGATCCCGGAGGAGACGGCCGGCCCCTACCCCGGCGACGGGTCGAACGGCCCGGACGCGCTGGCCGAGGACGGCATCGTCCGGCAGGACATCCGGTCGAGCTTCGGCTCGAGCACCACGACGGCCGAGGGCGTCCCGCTCACGATCGAGCTCACGGTCGTCGACGTCGCCGGCGGCGGGACGCCGCTCGCGGGTGCCGCGGTGTACCTGTGGCACTGCGACCGCGAGGGCCGGTACTCGATGTACTCCGGCGGCGTCGAGGACGAGAACTACCTGCGCGGCGTGCAGGTCGCCGACGACCAGGGGCGACTGTCGTTCACGACCGTGTTCCCCGCCTGCTACTCGGGACGCTGGCCGCACGCCCACTTCGAGGTCTTCTCCTCGGTCGACGACGCCACCGGCGACGGGCGGCCGCTCGTCACGTCCCAGCTCGCCCTCCCCGAGGACGTCTGCACCACCGTCTTCGCGACCGAGGGGTACGAGGACAGCGTCCGGAACCTCGGCCGGGTCTCGCTGGAGTCGGACATGGTCTTCTCGGACGGCGTGGACGAGCAGATGCCCGAGGTCACCGGCTCGGTCGACGCGGGCTACGCGGCGTCCCTGACGGTCGGGGTCTGACCTCGCGCCCGGGCACGTCCGCCGGGCCACTGGACGAGCCGTCCTGGCGTGTCACACGTGTCGTCGCACCACTTCGGTGTCAGGTCCGTCACTGAACTGGGCAAACGGACAGGGGGCGGGGGTCAGGCGCGGACGGCGCGGGCGAGGGCGCGGACGACCTCGTCGGCGCGGCCGCCGGGGAGGCGCGCGTAGCCGACGACCAGGCCGCGCCGGTGGTCGTCGACGGCGTAGGCCGACAGCGGCTCGACCGCGACGCCGAGCGCCTCCGCGCGGTCGGCGACGGCGAGGTCGTCGACGTCGTCGCCGAGGCGCAGCACCACGTGCAGGCCGGCGTCGATGCCGACCACGTCGAGGTCGGGCAGGTGCCGCGCGAGCGCCTGCTGCAGCGACGCCCGCCGGGCGGCGTAGTGCCGGGACGCGCGGGCGAGGTGGCGGGCCAGGCCGCCGCCCGCCATCAGCTCGGCGAGGGTGCGGGCGCCCACGCCGTCGACCGCGAGGCCGTGCTGCGCCACCCGGCGCCGCAGCTCGTCGCGCAGGTGCGCGGGCGCGACCACCCAGGCGATGCGCAGCTCGGGGGTCAGCACCTTCGAGCTGGTGCCGAGGTAGACCACGTGGTCGGCTGCGCCGGGCATCGACCGCAGCGCGGGCAGCGGGGAGACGTCGTAGCGGAACTCGCCGTCGTAGTCGTCCTCGAGCACGAGACCGCCTGTGCGGGAGGCCCAGTCGAGCACGTCGCAGCGGCGGTCGACGCACATGCGAGCGCCGAGCGGGAACTGGTGCGCCGGCGTCAGGTACACCGCTGCGTCGTCGTCGCGCAGCAGCGACGGGCGCAGGCCGTCGTCGTCGACCGGCACGGGCCGGGCGCGGGCGCCGACGTCGGCCAGCGCGTCGGCGGGGTCGCGGTAGCCGGGGTCCTCGACGGCGACCGTGCGCCCGGCCAGCCCGAGGGCGAGGAACAGCGGGCGCAGCACCGCCGAGACGCCTGGCACGAGCAGCACGTCGTCGGGGTCGGCGACCACGCCGCGGGTGCGGCGCAGGTGGTCGGCGAGGGCCTCGCGCAGCGGCAGCGCCGCCCGGGGCCCCGGGAAGTGCGCACCCACCGGCTCGGACGCCGCCCGCCGCCAGGCCCGGCGCCAGTCGACGTCGTCGAGCAGCGCGGTGTCGGGGCTCGACGGCTCCAGCGACCAGCGCGCCGGGGCC
>NZ_BAAHAF010000059.1:0-26678 GCF_054777815.1 Angustibacter speluncae
GTGGGCGCCGCGGCGCAGGGCGACCTGCACGGCGTCGGCCAGCGAGGCCGGCGGCTCGGCGTCGGGGTGCGCGTCGGCGCGGGCGAGGTGCCGGTCGCGCTCGGCCGGGCAGGTCACGACGTCGGCGAGCGCGGTGTGCACGCGGGCGCGGTGCGCGGCCGTGGTGTCGAGGCGCACCACCCGCGCGGCGCTGGTCGGGGTGAACCGGACGGCGCCGTCGTCGAGCACGACCAGCCCGGCGTCGGCCGCCCGCGCGACGTCGTGGTCGGCGTCGGCGCAGCCCGCGCGCTCGAGCAGGCCGATCGTCGGGCTGTTGGCGAGGGCGGCGACCACGAGCGTCTCCCGCTCGGCGGCGGTCAGGCCCACCAGCCGGCTGCGGACGAGCGCGACCAGGGCCGGGGACGGCGCCTCCGGGCGCTGGGCCGGGCCGTGGTCGACGAACGCGCCCGCGAGCGCGAGCGCGAGGAACGGGTTGCCGGCCGACTCCAGGTGCACCTGCGCGGCCGCCCGGCCCGACAGCCCGTGCAGCTCGAGCAGCGCGGCCAGGTCGTCGGCGGTGAGCGGCGGCAGCTCCAGCCGCACCGCACCCTCGGGGACGACGGGCAGCGCGCGCGGCGAGCCGTCCCAGCGCCACGTCATCGCCACCCGCACGCCGGCGTCGAGCAGCCGGCGGACGGCGAAGGTGAGCACGTCGGCCGACGTCGGGTCGATCCACTGGGCGTCGTCGAGGACGAGCAGCACCGGCTGCTCGCGGGCGCACGCGGCGAGCAGCCCGAGCCAGGCGGGGCCGCGGGTGCCGAGGTCGTCGGCGGTCAGGCCGTCCGGCCGGGGGACGTCGGGCACCTGGGCCAGCAGGTCGGCGAGCACGGCGCCGCCGATCCAGCGCTCGGCCTGCGCCCCGGACGCCCGCAGCACGAGCTCGTCCGGGCGGGAGCGGGCGACGGCGTCGAGGAGAGCGCTCTTCCCCATGCCGTCGGGACCCGTGAGGACGACGCTGCGACCTGCGTCGAGCGCCGCGTCGACGCTCGCGAGCAGGTTCGCGCGGCCGACCAGGAGGTGCGAGGACCCAGCTCGCACCGCTGTTCGCGTCTGCACCAGTCGTACACCCCTCATACGCCCGGCCCGGACCCCCGGGCCCCGTCACCGTACTCACGGGTATCGCGCAGGGCAATGGTCCACGGACCAGGACCAGTCGGGCATGCTCGGGGGAACCGCGGCGCCACCGGCCGCGTCCCACCCCTGCACCGACCGCACCGTCCGACGACCACCGGAGGCTCCGTTGCGCACCGTCACCGACCGCCCGCTCGCCCTGCTCGCCGCCCTGGGGGTGGCCGCCGCCCTGGCCGGGTGCGCCGGCGGCGACGACGGCGCCGCGACCGCGCCGGCGGACGAGCCCGCGCCCTCGTCCGTGCCGCAGGAGAGCCTCACCACGCCGAGCCCGTCGCTCACGACGTCCGAGCCCGCCTCCGGCGAGGCCGGCGACATCGGCCCGGTCGACCTCACCGCGGTGGTCGACGACGGCGCGGGCGGGAAGACGACCGTCACGCTCACCTGCGAGCCGGCAGGCGGCGACGTCGCCCAGCCCGAGGTGGCCTGCGAGCAGCTGAGCGCCACCGCCGCGCTGCCGCTGCAGCCGGTCGACCCGGACATGATGTGCACCCAGGTCTACGGCGGCCCGCAGACCGCGGTCGTGACCGGCACCGTGAACGGCCAGCCGGTCGACTCGTCCTTCTCCCGCGTGAACGGGTGCGAGATCAGCCGCTGGGACGCCATGACCGCGCTGCTGGGCGTGGTCGACGCCGACTCCTGACCACCGGCTCCCGACCGTCAGTCCGGCCGCACGTGGGCCGTGCGCACCACCGTGCGCAGCAGCGGCCCGCTCGCCTCGGACGCCAGCAGCACCACGACCACGCCGGCACCGACCCAGGCCGCGACCTGGCCGAGCGCGGCCGGGTCGGTGAACAGCTCCTTGGCGCCGAGCGGCAGCAGGAACACCCACGACACCAGCAGCGAGCCCACCGAGGTCAGCAGCAGCGGCCCGCGCAGCTCGGCCCGGCGGGCGCGGTCGAGCACCTGCAGCGGCGTCCCGGCGAGCGCGAGCAGGGCGTAGGTGCGGCGACGGTCGAGCACGGCGGCGGCCGCACCGATGCCGGCCCCCGTGGCGGCGACGACGAAAGCGAAGACGAGCACCAGCAGCCCGCCGCGGCCCACGTCGGCGAGCGTCGACGCCTCGGCGGCGTCGAGGTCCCGGGAGGTCTCGGTGACCGCGCCGGGCAGGCCGGCGGCGATCGTGCCGCGCAGGGCGTCCTCGTCGAGGCCCGCGGGCAGCCGCAGCCAGAGGTACCGGTACCCGACCTCGTCGGCCGGGCTCGCCTCGACGGCGACGCCACGGCGCTCGAGCTCGGGGACGACGGCGTCGACCGCGGCGTCCTGGGCGGTGCCGTCGGGTGCGGCCGGCACCACGACCGAGATCTCGTTCCGGTCCGAGGCCTCCCCGAGGGTGACCGCGGACGCGACCGACACCGTCCCGGCGACGAACGAGGCCAGCGCGAGGCCGCCGACGACGCGCCAGGCGCCCCGGGGGTCGTCGACCAGCCGACGGGCGGCGAGCAGCTGCGGCACGCTGCGGGCGGTGCGCACCCGCACGCGCCCCCACAGCCCGAGCACCCACGGACCGACCAGGGTGAGCACGCCGAAGACGACCAGCAGGCCGACCGCGATCGCGGTGCGCTCGGCCGCGCCGTCGGTGGGGGACAGCCCGCCGCCCCACGCCGACCAGCCGAGCAGCGCGACCACGAGCAGCACGAGCCGCACCGCGCGCAGCGACCTCGGGGTGTGCCGGTGCACCACGCCGAGCGGCGTCACCAGCACGCTGCGCAGCCCGAGCAGGGTGCTGCCGGCCGTGAGCAGCAGCACGACGGCCACCACCCCGGCGAGCTGCCCGACCCCGAGCCAGAGCCCCGCCGCCCCGAAGCCCGCGCCCTGGAAGGGCACCGCGCCGACGGGGACGAGCAGCGCGAGGTAGCCGAGCACGCCGAGCACGACGCCGGCGACCGCGCCGACCAGCGCCTCGGTCATCGCCAGGCCGAGCACCTGCCCGCCCGTGCCGCCGACGAGCCGCACGGCCGCCAGCCGCTCGTTGCGCCGCACCACCCCCAGCCGGGCGGCGGCGCCACCCAGCGCGAGCAGCGGCACGGCCACCAGCACCACGCCGATCTGGGCCAGGAACAGGTACATCTCGCCGTCCTGGCTCCCGAAGTAGCCGACGCCGAACTCGAACCTGCGGTCGTCGGCCGCGCGGCCGACGGCCACCACGGCCTCGTCGGGGTGGACGAGGGCGCCGGCGCCGAGCGTCCCGCCGTCGAAGGCGCCGGGGACGCGGGCGTCCGAGACGAACCGGTCGCGGCCGGACGCGGCCGGCAGCCCGTCGAGCAGCCGCTCGGCGGCGGCGCTGACCCGCACCTCGCCCTCCCGCAGCGGGGCCACGCCGGGGGGCGTGGGCGCACCGGCGCGGACGTCGAGCAGGACGACCGGCTCGCCGGCGACCGAGTCGAGCGAGGCCTGGACGTCCTCGAACGAGGCGCGCCACTGGGTGCGGTCGGCGCGGTCGGCGAACCCCTGCCAGCCGCTGTAGGCGAGCAGCAGCAGCGCGGTGCAGATCGCGGTCGCGAGCACCATCAGCCCGCTCTGCTGCACCGCGCGCCGCCCGCCGCGCCGCACCAGCAGCGCGGCCAGCCGGACGGCGCTCACCGCGCCGCGCCCTGCAGGACGTCGTGCACGACCATGCCGTCGCGCAGGTGCACCACGCGGTGGCACCACCGGGCGACCTCCTCGCTGTGGGTGACCACGACGAGCGCGGCGCCGGTGTCGGCGCACGCCCGGGTCAGCACCTGCATCACCTCGTGCCCGGTGGCCTGGTCGAGCGAGCCGGTCGGCTCGTCGGCGAACACCACGGCCGGGCGGACGACGAGCGCGCGCGCGATCGCGACCCGCTGCGCCTGGCCGCCCGACATCTCGCCCGGGCGCCGTCCGTGCAGCCCGACCAGGCCGAGCGCGTCGAGCCACGGGCGGGCGACGGCCAGCGCGGCGCGACGGCGCTGCCCCGCCAGCATCAGCGGCAGCGCCACGTTCTCGTCGGCCGGCAGCTCGGGCAGCAGCTGCCCGAACTGGAACACGAAGCCGAACCGCTCGCGGCGCAGCCGGCTGCGCTCGGCGTCGCCCAGCCGGCTGACCTCGCGGCCCTCGGCGAGCACGGTGCCGCCGTCGGGCACGTCGATGCCGGCCAGGACGTGCAGCAGGGTCGACTTGCCGGAGCCGGACGGCCCCATGACGGCGACCGACTGGCCCGCCGCGATGTCGAGGTCGACGCCGGCCAGGGCGCGGGTGGGGCCGTAGCTGCGCACGACGCCGCGGGCCTGCAGCAGCGCGTCCGTCGCCGGGCGGGCCATCGGGTGGGGCATCGGGCCGAGCTGCTGGGCGAGCTGCTCGGCCACCGGGAGGTGGGGGATCGTCATGGCGTCCAGCGTGGGCGCGGGCGCCCCCCGCGGGCATCGGGCGAGGGTCGCCGCGGTCCCGCCCGCCGCTGCGACTTTCGTCGGCGCGGGTGGGCTACTTCAGCAGCCGCGAGAGGCGGCGGTCGGCGAGCGGCTTGCCGCCGGTCTGGCAGGTGGCGCAGTACTGCAGCGAGGAGTCGGCGAACGAGACCTCGCGCACGGTGTCGCCGCACACCGGGCAGGCCTGGCCGGTGCGCCCGTGCACGGCCATGCCGGCACGCTTGGCGTCCTTGAGCTCGGCGGCGGGCTTGCCGCTGGCCTCGTCGACCGCGTGGTCGAGCACCCGGTGCAGCGCCTCGTGCAGCCGGTCGACCTGCTCGTCGTCGAGCTTGGCGGCGATCGCGAACGGCGAGAGCCGGGCCGCGTGCAGGATCTCGTCGCTGTAGGCGTTGCCCACCCCGGCGAGCACGCTCTGGTCGCGCAGCAGGCCCTTGACCTGCTTGTTCGCCCCGGCCAGCAGGGCGGCCAGGGCCGCGCGGTCGAAGCCGTCGTCGAGCGGGTCGGGCCCGAGCGAGGCGATCCGCTCGATCTCGGCGGGGTCGCGCACCACGTGGACGGCCAGCCGCTTCCTCGTCCCGGCCTCGGTGAGGTCGAACCCGGGCAGCCGGTCGGGCTGCACCTTCGCGGGGTCGGACGGGGACGCGCCGTCGAGGCGCACCCGCAGCGCGATCGGGCTCTTGCCGGGCCGCACCGGGGTCGGCGCGAGCGCGTCGGACCAGCGCAGCCAGCCCGCCTTGGACAGGTGGAACACCAGGTGCAGGCCGCTCACGTCGACGGAGACCCACTTGCCGTGCCGCTCGACGCCGGTGACCTCGAGGCCGGCGAGCGCGGTGGGCGGGGGGTCGTAGGTCTTCAGGACGCTGATCGCCCCGACCTCGACCGCCGCGACGACGGCGCCGACGGCCCGCTCACGCAGGAACGCGACCAGGGCCTGCACCTCGGGCAGCTCGGGCACGGCCGCACTCTACGTGCGGTGGCCGACATCACGCGGTGCACGCAGGTGAACCGGTTCGTGCCGTGCGCGCACGGTGCCCGCCGGGGGTGGAAGGCTGACCCCGTGCGCGAGAGCTTCCCCACCCGCTTCGACGGGCCGCTGGTCGGCACCGCGGTGGCGATGGTCGTCCTCGGCATCCTGTTCGTCGGCGAGCTGCTCGAGGGCCCGACCCTGCAGTGGATGGGCGCGATCGTGGCGGTCCCGCTGGTCGCCGCCGCGCTCGCGCCGCCGCTCGCCACCGCGCTGGTCGGCCTGGCCGCCACCCTGGCCGGGGTCTCGCTCGGGTACCTGCAGGTGGGGGCCGACGGGCAGGAGCTCGCCCTCGACCAGGGGCAGCAGGTGCGGCTCGCGCTGATCGCCCTGGCGACGATCGGCGCCGTGCTCATCGCCTACGCGCGCGAGCACCGCGTGCGGGCGCTGGTGTCGCTGTCGTCGGTGGCCGAGGCTGCGCAGGGCGCGATCATGCGCCCGATCCCCGACATGGTCGGGGGGCTGCACTGCACGACGCTGTACCAGTCGGCGACGTCGTCGGCCCGCATCGGCGGCGACCTGATGGAGGTCGTGGCCACCCCGTACGGCACCCGCGTGCTCATCGGCGACGTGCAGGGCAAGGGCATGGACGCCGTCCGGATGGCGGGTGTGGTCCTCGGCGCGTTCCGCGAGATCGCGCACACCGAGCCGGTGCTGTCCGGGCTGGCGATGGCGCTCAACCGCTCGGTCGAGCGCGACGCGCGCCCCGAGGAGTTCGTCACCGTCGGGCTGCTGCAGATGCAGCCGGACGGCGACCTGCAGGTCGTCTCGTGCGGGCACCCCGCGCCGATCGTCGTCCGCCCGGACGGCTCGGCGCGCGAGCTCGACGCCGACCCGGCGCCGCCGCTCGGCATGCTGTTCGAGCCGCCGCACAGCACGTTCCACACCATCGACAAGCGCCAGCGCATCGTGCTGGTGACCGACGGGCTGCTCGAGGCGCGCCGGCCCAAGCGCTGGTGGATGCGCGGGCCGCTGCGTCACCGCGGCGGGGAGTTCTTCCCCGCCCTCGAGCAGGTCGGCCGCACCCTCAGCGAGGGCCCGGCGATCGACGGGCTGACGCGGCTGCGCGAGCTCGTCGACGAGTGGACCGACGGCAGGCACGGCGACGACATGGCGATGCTCGTGCTCGAGCTGGCCTACCGCCCGGTCAGGCCGAGACGCCCGAGGACCCAGGCCATCTCGTAGGACCGCTCCTTCCACGTCTCGTAGCGCCCGCTCGCGCCGCCGTGGCCGCCGTCCATCTGCGTCTTCAGCAGGTACGGCCCGCCCTGGGGCGCGACCTCGCGCAGCCGCGCCACCCACTTGGCGGGTTCGACGTAGAGCACCCGGGTGTCGTGCAGGCTCGTCATCGCCAGCACCGGCGGGTACGCGGTGTCGCGCACGTTCTCGTACGGCGAGTACGCCTTCATGTAGGCGTACACGTCCGCGTGCTCGAGCGGGTTGCCCCACTCCTCCCACTCGATCACCGTCAGCGGCAGCGACGGGTCGAGGATCGAGGTGAGCGGGTCGACGAACGGCACCTGGGCGAGCACGCCGGCGAACCGCTCGGGCGCCAGGTTGGTGACCGCGCCCATCAGCAGCCCGCCCGCCGAGCCGCCCATCGCGACCACCCGGTCGGGGGCGGCCCAGCCGCTCGCGACCACGTGCTCGGCGCAGGCGACGAAGTCGGTGAACGTGTTGGTCTTGCTCGTCATCTTGCCCTGGTCGTACCAGTGCCGGCCGAGCTCGCCGCCGCCGCGCACGTGCGCCACGGCGAACACGACGCCGCGGTCGAGCAGCGACAGCCGCGGCACCGTGAAGGCCGGGTCGATGCTGTGCTCGTACGAGCCGTACCCGTACAGCAGCACCGGGTTCGAGCCGTCCGGACGGGTGCCCGCCCTGCACACCAGCGAGATCGGGACCCGCGTGCCGTCGGCCGCGGTCGCCCACTCGCGGTGCTGCTCGTACCCGGCCGGGTCGAAGTCCGCGCCGTCGAGCGGCAGCACGGGTGACTGCTTGCGCTGCAGCAGCTCGTGGCTGGCGAGGTCGACGTCGTAGACCGTGCCCGGGGTGACGAACGAGGAGTACGACACCCGCAGCAGCGGGGACGCCGGGTCGCCGACCTGCCCGATCTCGCTGGTGAACAGCGGCTCGGTGAACGGCACCTCCCACGCCTCGCCGGTGCCCTCGTCGGTCAGCGGGATCACGAGCACCCGGCTGAGCGCGTCGCGGCGCAGCTGGACCGCGATCGCGCGGTGCAGCGCCGTCGCGCCGACGACCCGGGTGCCGCGCTCGTGGGGGACGAGCGGCGTCCAGTGCGCGGGGTCGGGGTCGCCGACGTCGGCGAGCACCAGCTCGAAGTCCTCGGCGCCGGCGTTGTGCGTGACGACGAACCGGTCGCGCCCGCCGACGACCACGTGGTCGACGTCGTACTCGACGCCGTCGCGGCGCGCGGCGACCAGCTGCAGCTCGCCGTCGGGGTCGGTGAGGTCGAGGGCGTGCACCTCGCTGGTGGTGCGCGACGCCGACCCGACCAGCAGGAACCGCTTGCTGGTGCTGACCTCGGCACCGACCCAGAACCGGTCGTCGGGCTCGGTCAGCAGCACCGTGTCGTCGGACGCCGGCGTGCCCAGCACGTGCCGGCGCACCTCGTAGGGACGCCAGGCGTCGTCGACCACGGTGTAGAACAGGCTCTCGCCGGTGGCGTCCCAGGCGGCGCCGTAGAAGACGCCGGGCACCTCGTCGGCCAGCGCCTCGCCGGTGCGCAGGTCCTTGACCCGCAGCGTGAACCGCTCGTCGCCGACCAGGTCGGCGGAGAACGCCAGCAGGTGGCCGTCGCGGGAGACGCTGAGCGCGCCGAGGGAGAAGAACGCGTGGCCCTCGGCCTCCGCGTTGCCGTCTAGCAGCACCTGCTCGCCCTCGGCCGGGGTGCCGGGCTCGATCGTCGGGGGCGTCCACGACGCGGGGTCGGCCGGGTCGCCGGACGCGGGGCACCGGCAGTGCACCGCGTACTGGCCGCCCTCGACGGTGCGCGCGTAGTACCACCAGTCGCCGCGGCGGGCCGGGACGGACAGGTCGTCCTCCTGCGTCCGCTGCTTGATCTCGTCGAACAGCCGCGTGCGCAGGTCCTCCAGGTCGGCCGTCTGCGCCGCGGCGTAGGCGTTCTCGGCCTCCAGGTGCGCGAGCACCTCGGGCGACTCCTTGTCGCGCAGCCACTCGTACGGGTCGACGACGGTGTCGCCGTGGTGGGTGCGCTCGGAGGGCACCTTCGCGGCGACGGGGGGCTTCGTGGCGTCGGTCACGGGCCGAGCCTACGGTCGGTCGAAGGACGTGCGGTCCGACCCCCTCCAGGGGGTCCGACCGTGCAGCCTTCGGACCGGCACGGGCGCGGCGTCCCCGTCCACCCGCGCGAGCGCAACGCCCGGACGACCTGCTGCGCCGTGCGGCACGGGTCGCCCGCCACGTGCCGCCACCGGTACCGCAGGGTGATCTCCGTCGTCCCGATCACCACCTCGTTGTCCCGCCAGGTGTCGGCGTCGGTGCGCCCGCCCGGGTGCGCCAGCCTGCCGTCCAGCTCCACCCGCACCGGCGCGACCCGGCACCGGGCGTCGGCCCGGATCCACCACCCGTCGAGCTGCTCGCGCACCTGCGCCTCGAACACCGGCAGCCCGTGCCGCCGCACGACGTCGGTGTGGAAGCGCAGCTCCAGGGGTGACTCGATGCCCGCCTCGCACTGCTGCAGCGCCGCGAGCGCGAGACCGCGCCAGCGCCAGCGGGGCCTCGGCAGGAGCAGCTCGCGCACCGACTGCGGGTGCGCCCCGGCCCGCACGCCGTCGCACAGCAGCGCCACCACGGCGTCCTGGTCGCGGCAGGCGGGGAGCAGGTCGACCACCGTCTCGGGCGCACGCGTCCGCGGTGGCAGCACCCGCGCCGTGGCGCGCTCGAGGTCGACGCGCCGCCGCACCCGCACACCGGGCACGTCGGTCGCGCGGCGGAAGACCGGGACGGCGACCTCGACCACGTCCGGCGGGCGCCGCGTCATGCCGAGCTCGTAGGCGGCGGCCCGGCCGGCCAGAGCCGCCCCGGGTCCGGCGTGCAGCACCGCCGCCCAAGCCCGGGTGCGCCACCCGCGCGGTCCGCGGTGCGTGACGTAGACGCCCGGGTGCACCCGGACCCAGCGACCGGACCGCAGCCGGTGCTCGAGCCACTTGCGGCTGCGGCCGCTCGCCAGCACCTGCGCTCGGGTGACGGCTCCCGCCTGGCGGCGGACGTGGGCGGCGAGGTCGTCGGGCACGGGCGCACGCTGGCGCAGCGGCCGGGCGCGCCGCCGGGCGGAACCCTCGCGCTGTGGACAGCCGTGCGTCCCGCCGACCTGTGGAAGACGGGAGGATCCGACCCCTTCCAGGGGGTCCGACGGTGCAGCCTTCGGGTCAGTACGGCAGGTAGAACATCAGCAGGTCCGACGACAGGGGCGGGAAGAGCGCCTCGAGCCACTCGGCGTCGCGGCCGGGGTAGACGTCGGGACGCAGCCGCTTGAGTCCCGCGAGGCCGAGCGGGCCGAGCAGCAGCGCGGGCAGCCAGTCGGGGGCGCAGCCGAGGCCGCCGGCCGCGCCGGGAGCCTGCATCGGGCCGCCCGCGACGGTCGGGCCGAACGCCTCGCCCGTCCACGGCAGCCGGTAGTGGGCGCCGAACGTCGAGATCACCAGGTCGCGGGCCTCGGCACCGGTCGCCAGGTGCCGCGCGGTCAGCAGGGGTGACAGGGCGTCGAGCACCGCGGGGACGTCGGGCAGGCGCACGTAGTACTGCTCGGCGGTGCGGTCCTCGTCGGCGTACCAGGGGGTGCAGACCTCGTCGACCGGGCCACGGCGCTGCTGCACCTGTAGGCCGTCCTCGCCCGCCGTGGCGGCGAGCTGCGCCACCAGGTCGGCGGCGGCGTCGCGGTCGACGGCGGCCGCCTCGGCGAGCAGCACGCCCTCGTCCGGGTCGGTCGCGCGGCCGGTGGCGACCACCTCGCCGTCGCGCTCGACCACCCAGACCGTGGTGCCGTCGCGGGCCAGCAGCCAGCGCCAGCGCGGCGCGGAGTGGGGGACGGCCACGTCGGCGCCGGCCTGCGCGGCGTCCTGCAGTCGGACGATCCCGGCGAGGTCGTCGGGGGTCGCGGCGCGCAGAGTGCCCGTGCCCGGGGCGTCGGGCGTCCCGGTGAGCGAGGGCGCGGGCGGGATGTCGATCGCGTACTCGTAGCCGAACCGCCGGTAGAAGTACGGGATCCCGATCATCACGCCGAGCAGGTGCCCGCGCTCGGCCGAGCGCCGGTGCGCCCAGCCCATCAGCTCGCGGACGAGACCGCGGCCCTCGTAGTCGGTGTCGGTGGCGACCAGCTCGACCTGGCCGGCGGGCAGCGTCACCGCGGCGTCGCCGTGGCCGACCCGCACCTGCTCGTCGAGCAGCAGCGCGGTCGAGACGACGCGGTCGCCGTCGACGACGACGGCGCACGAGCCGTACCCGGCGTCGGGGTCCTCGACGACGAGCCGGTGGTCGACGGCGTCGTCGGCCTCGCCGCGCTCGGTGAGCAGGGCGCCGACCTGCTCGAGGTCGTCGGGCGTCGAGGGTCGCAGCACCAGGCCGCCGGGGAGGTCCACGGCGTCCACCCTGGCCCGCGCGCGTCGCGCCTGGCCAGCGAGTTCAGTGCGCGATCGTGCGGTCGCGTCCCGCGACCTGGCTCATCGCGGTGAGGACGACGGCGACCCCGGCGAGCGCGAGCAGCGGCACGTGCCACGAGCCGGTGCGGTCGAAGGCGGCGCCCACGAGCACGGGTCCGCCGGCGGACAGCAGGTACCCGGCGCCCTGGACGAAGCCGGACAGCCGCGCGGCCATCGCGTCGTCGCCCGCACGCAGCACCATGACGGCGAGCGCGTAGCTGATGCCGGCGCCCTGGCCGAACCCCATGAGCACGACCCACGCCGGCCAGGCCGCCGGCGCCACCAGCAGGCCGAGCAGCGACACCAGCCAGAGCGCGCCGATGACGAGCCCGAGGGTGCGCTGGTCGCGGCCGCGGTGCAGCAGGGTCGGGACGAGCAGGCTGCCGGCGATACCGACCACCTGCATGAGCGAGAGCGCGACGCCGGCGTGCGAGCGGTCGAGCAGCTGCCCGCCGGCCTCGAGCGGCGAGCCGAGCAGCGACGGCAGCCACGCGGTCATCGCGTAGTAGAGCAGCGACTGGGTGCCGAAGAGGACGGCCAGCGCGATCGCGGTGCGGTCGCGCCACAGCGGGTTGCGGACGGGCGGCGCGTCCTCGACCGGAGCGGACTCGCGGCGGCGGCGCTGGACGCCGACCGCCACCCAGAGCCCGATGGCGACCACGACCAGCACGTCCCAGGTGAGCAGCGCCGGGCGCCAGCCGACCTGGTCGGCCACCGGCGCGGTGCCGGCCGCGGCGAGGGCGGCGCCGCCGGTGAGCGAGGCGGTGTAGACGCCGACGACCAAGGAGGACCGGTGCCCGAAGTCGCGCTTGGCGACCACGGGCACCACGACGTTGCCGACCGCGATGCCGAGGCCGATCAGCACCGTGCCCGCCATCGCCGGCCACGGCGACGAGCCGGGTGCCGAGCGCAGCAGCGTGCCGAGGGCGAGCACGATCATGCTCGCGACGAGCGCCACCTCGGCACCGGTGCGGCGGTACAGCGCGAGGGACAGGCCGGAGAACGCGGCGAAGCAGAGCACCGGGAGGGTGGTGAGCAGGCCGGCCGCGCCCGCGCCGAGCCCGAGGTCGGCCCGCATCTCGCCGAGCACCGGCGACACCGCCGCGATCGGCGAGCGCAGCGTCAGGCTGACCGCGACGACCGCGACGAAGGTGAGCGCCGTGCCCGCGGCGACGCGGGCCGGGACGCTCACTCCCGCCACTGCGGGCGCTTGGGGGCGACGGTGTCGCCGGAGGAGCGGCCGGTCAGGCGACGCCGCACCCACGGCGCGGCGTGCTCGCGCGCCCAGGCCGCGTTCGCGCGCAGGCCGAGGTCGGTCTCGGGCAGGTCGTCGCCGAGCGGCTCGCGCCAGGGCGCCCCCAGCCGCTGCGCGCCGGTGAGCGCGGCGTACGCCTCGGCGGCGACCCGCGCGTGGCCCTCGGGGGTGAGGTGGATGCGGTCGGTCGACCAGAGCCGCCCGTCGCGCAGCACCCGCATCGCCCACATGTCGATCACGTAGGCGCCGCGCTCGCGCGCGATCGCGTTGATGTGGGCGGTGACGGTCGCGACCCGGGAGCGGGTGTGCCGGATCACCGGCGCGAACCGCGGGTCGACGGGCGTGCACAGCAGCACGTCGGCCCCGGACGCCCGCAGCCGGGCCACGGCGCCGTCGAGCTGCACCGCGAGCCGGTCGACGTCGGCGCGCGGGCGCAGGATGTCGTTGCCGCCGCCCACGATGCTCACCAGGTCGGGGCCGAGCTCGAGCGCGGCGTCGACCTGCGGGCCCGCGACGTCGGCGAGCAGGCGGCCGCGGACGGCGAGGTTCGCGTAGTCGAACGGGCGGCCCTCGGCCTCGGCGTCGGCGGCCAGCAGCGCGGCCAGCCGGTCGGCCCACCCCGAGTACCGGTCGGGCGTCGCGACCGCCGGGTGGTCGACCGGCTCGTCGTCGTTCAGGCCCTCGGTGAAGGAGTCGCCGAGGGCGACGTAGCGGGACCAGCGGGTGGAGCTCACCCCGTCATGCTGGCACCTGCCGCCGGTGCCCACGCGTGCGGGCCAGCCGCTGCAGGCCGTCGGCCGGGCGCACCGGCTCGGGCCACTTCGGCTCGGCGGTGTCGCCCTCGATGCGGCCGGTCAGGCGCCGGTGCACCAGCGGCAGCACCTCCGATCGCAGGAACACCACCTCGGACGCGACGGACGCCAGCGTCGCCACCGCCTCGTCGTACCGGGCGAGCACGGCGCCGACGTCGGACCGCAGCGCGAGCAGGTCGTTCCGCCGGCGACGAAGGTCGCGAGCGTCGGACGCAGCACCACCGCGGCCTCGAGCTGCTCGTCGAGCACCTGGTCGATCCGCTTGCTGCGGATCGCGAGGTTCGCGTACTCCCAGCGCGGGTCGGCCCGTCCCAGCTGGCGCGCCATCCGGTCGGCCCACCCGCGGTACCCGTGGGGGAAGTGCAGGTGCGGGTCGCCGACGCCCTCAGTGAACGAGTCCCCGATCGCGACGAACCGGCCTGGCTGCACCGTCCCATCGGACCGCGGTGCAGGCGGTCCGTCGAGCCCAACGACGGGTGGTCGCGCAGTGTTCGCCGGGCCGTCACCTCACCGTCGCGCGCCCACGTGGATCGCGAGCTGGCCGCCGGCGCCGACGCTCGCGGTGAACCGCCCGCTGCCGTCGACGGTGACGGTCTCGGTGCAGCCCGGTCCGTCGGTGACGTCGCAGTAGGTGCCCGCGGGCAGGTCGGTCTCGAAGGTGCGGGTGAGCGTCCCACCCTCGTGGTTGATCACGACGTACCCGGACGAGCCGCGCCCGAACGCGATCTGGTCGTTCCCGTTGTCCCACCAGCGGGTCACGCCGGTACCGCTCACCGCGTTGCGGAACCCGACCATGCCGGCGATCTCGCGCCAGGCGTGCTGGCACTTCCACCCGTCGGCGTAGCAGGACGCCACGTCGCCGTCGCGCGGCGGACCCGCGTCGTGGTCGGAGAACTCGTACCCGGAGTGGACCGCGGGCGACCCGTACGGCCAGGCCAGCATGAAGACGTTGGCGAGGGTGTAGGTCGAGCCGTCGCGGTAGGTGAGGGTGGAGCCGTTGCGCTCGGTGTCGTGGTTGTCGACGAACGGCACGGCCTGGCTCGACGGGAGCATCGCCCACGACTGCCCGAAGTTCCTCAGGTACGAGAGCCTCTCGTTCTGGAAGACCCGCTTGAGGTTCGTCCCGTACCGGAACTCGTGCACGTCGCCGGTGCCGGTGTACTCCTCCGGCGTGATCGGCTCGCCGCCGCCGTAGATGACCTCCTGCACCCAGTAGGTCCCGGGGTCCGACATCTTCGCCTTGATGCCGGCGAGGTCGGACGAGGAGACGTGCTTGGCCGCGTCGATCCGCAGACCGTCGACCCCGAGCGAGCGGAGGTCGTCGAGGTAGTCGGCGATCTCGTGCTGCACGTACTGGCTGCCGGTGTCGAGGTCGCTCAGTCCGACGAGCTCGCAGTTCTGCACCTGCCACCGGTCGCCGTAGCTCGTGATCGAGGAGCGGCAGCCGTGGAAGTCCTGGTCGGCGTAGTGCGCCGGGTACCGGTACTTGGAGTACTGCGTGCCGAGGGTGCCCGTGCCGGAGCCCGCGCTCATGTGGTTCACGACGGCGTCGGCGAGCACCTTCACGCCGGCGCCGTGGCAGGTCTGCACCATCGCGGCGAACTCGGCGCGCGTCCCCTGCCGGTTGCCGATCGAGTACGACACGGGCTGGTAGGAGATCCACCACTGCCCGCCCTGGATCGTCTCCTGCGGCGGCGAGACCTGGACGTAGCCGTAGCCGGCGGGCCCGAGCGTCTCGGTGCAGGCGCGGGCGACGTCGACCCAGTCCCACTGGAACAGCACGGCGGTGACGTCCTTGCCGCCGGGCGGGGTGGCCGAGGCCGGCGCCTGGGCCGGGGTCGGGACGGCGAGCGCGGTCAGCGCGAGCAGCGCCCCGCTCGCCAGGGCCGCGAGGCGGCGGGTGGTGGTGGTCACGGGGGCTCCTCTGGACGTCGTCGGCCAGTGCGGGGTGGTGCAACCTGCAGGCAGTTCCTGCAAGATCTTGCAGGCTCGGACGGTATGGGTGGTTTCGTCCCGGCGTCAACCCCTCGTTCGCCGTCGGCGCAGAACGGCGTCGACCCTGACGCCGTGTCAGGGCCTAGCGTCCCGATGAGTTCCGCCGCCGCCGCAGGTCGGTCAGGCATCACCAGTCGACAGAGGGAGAGCGTGTGATCACCGCGCGTGGGCTCGTCCAGACCTTCCAGACCCGCCAGGGCCGGGAGAAGGTCGCGGTCGAGGCCGTCAAGGGCGTCGACCTCGACGTCGCCGAGGGCGAGATCGTCTCGTTCCTCGGCCCGAACGGAGCAGGCAAGACCACGACCCTGCGGATGCTGACCACCCTGCTGCGCCCGACCGCCGGGTCGGCCACCGTGGCCGGGTACGACGTGCTGACCCAGCCCGTCGAGGTCCGCCGCAGCATCGGGTACGTGTCGCAGGCCGGGTCGACCAGCCAGGTCGCGCGCGCCGGCGAGGAGATCATGGACCACGGGATGCTCTACGGGATCTCGCAGCAGCAGGCCGAGACCCGCGGCCGCGAGCTGTTCGAGCAGCTCGCGCTCGACGGCTTGTGGGAGCGCCAGCCGAAGACGATGTCCGGCGGCCAGCGGCGCCGGCTCGACATCGCGATGGGCCTGATCCACGACCCCACCCTGGTGTTCCTCGACGAGCCCACCACCGGCCTCGACCCGCAGGCCCGGGCGAACCTGTGGACCCACATCAGCGACCTGCGCACCCAGCGCGGCGCGACCGTCTTCCTCACCACCCACTACCTCGACGAGGCCGACGCGCTGAGCGACCGCGTGATCGTCATCGACCACGGCGAGATCATCGCCTCCGACACCCCGGACGCGTTGAAGGACAACGTGTCTGGCGACCTCGTCGAGCTCGAGGTCGCCGACGCCGACGTGGCCGCGAGCGCGGCGCAGGTGCTCGAGGGACTGGCCCGCGAACGCGCCGACGGCAGCGGCAAGGACGTCGAGGTGGACGGCCACCGCGTCAGCGCGCGGGTGCCCAGGGCCAGCGCCAGCGTGCAGGGTCTCCTGCGCGACCTCGACGGCCGCGGGGTGCAGGTCACCTCGTTCCAGGTGCGCCGCCCCACCCTCGACGACGTCTTCCTGACCCTCACGGGTCGCTCGCTGCGAGAAGGAGAGTGAGCCGTGCGCTTCCTGCGTGACACCTTCGTGGTCTTCCGACGCCAGCTGCGGATGAATCTGCGCAACCCCGCCTGGGTGATCATCGGGCTGACCCAGCCCGTGCTCTACCTGTTCCTGTTCGGGCCGCTGCTCGAGCCGTTCGCGCAGCAGCTCGGCTTCGACAACGCCTACACGCTGTTCGTCCCCGGGCTGCTGGTGCAGCTCGGCGTCTTCGGCGCGTTCTTCGCCGGTTTCGGCCTGATCGCCGAGTGGCGCGAGGGCGTCGTCGAGGCCGAGCGGGTGACGCCGGCGAACCGCACGGCCCTGCTGATGGGCCGGCTGCTGCGCGACGTGCTGCTGATCTTCGTCCAGACCCTGGTGCTGGTGGGGCTCGGGTACGTCGTCGGCATGGACGCCTCGCTCGGCGGCGCGGTGCTCGGCATCGCGCTGACCCTGCTGCTCGGCGGCGCGTGCTCGGCGGCCTCCTACGGCCTCGCGCTCACCACCAAGAGCGAGGACGTGATGGCACCGATCCTGAACTCGGTGTTCCTGCCGGTGCTGCTGCTGTCGGGCATCCTCATCCCGATCACGCTGGCGCCGCAGTGGCTCATCACGGCCAGCGACTTCATGCCGATCAAGCACATCGTCGACGCCGTGCGGGCGAGCTTCGTGGGCGACCTCGCCACCTCGACCACGCTCTGGGGCGGGGTGTGGGCGGTCGCGCTGAGCGCGGTGGCGGTCTGGTGGGGGACGTCGACCTTCCGCAAGGAGAACGCCTGACCACCGGATGACCCCGCAGGTCCACCTCCAGGGGGACGACCCGGGGTGAATCGGACCCTAGCGTCGATCGGGCACCGTCCGACCAGACCTTGGGGGTAGTCCCGATGCGAACCCGTCCCACCACCCGACCGCTCGGCAGGGCCGCGGCCGTCCTCGGCGCCGCGGCCCTGCTGGCGTCCGGGGTCCCCGCCGTCGCCGCACCCACGGCTGCGTCGACGACCGCTGCCGTCCCGCAGCTCGCCTGGGCCTCCTGCGGCGACGACCCGGCGCTCGCCGCCTTCGAGTGCGCGACCGCGACCGTCCCGACCGACCACGACGAGCCGGACGGCGCCACCACGACGCTCGCGCTCACCCGGCTGCCCGCGACCGACCCGGCGAACCGGATCGGGTCGCTGTTCACCAACCCGGGGGGCCCCGGCGGCTCCGGGGTCGACTTCGTCCAGAGCGCGGGCGAGCTCGCCTGGACGCCCGAGGTGCGGGCCCGCTTCGACGTCATCGGGTTCGACCCGCGCGGCGTCGGCGCGTCCGACCCCACGACGTGCTTCCCGACCCAGGCGCGCGAGGCCGCGTTCCTCGCGCGGCAGAAGGTGTCGTTCCCGTACAAGGCGTGGCAGGAAAACCGGTTCACGCTGCAGAGCGCCAAGCTCGGCGCCTCGTGCACGGCCACCTCGGGCGACCGGCTCGCGCACATGTCGACCGCGAACGTCGCCCGCGACATGGACCTGCTGCGCCAGGCGGTCGGCGACGAGCAGCTGTCGTACGTCGGCTACTCCTACGGCACCCACCTCGGCGCCACCTACGCGAAGCTGTTCCCCGGCAAGGTGCGGGCGCTGGTGCTCGACGGCACCGTCGTCCCCGACGCCTACTCCGGCTCGGACGGCGACCGCCGCCCGCTGACGCTGCGGATGGACCAGCACACCGGTGCCCGCGACGTGCTGGCCGAGTTCCACGCCCAGTGCGCGGCCGCGGGTCCGGACGCGTGCGCCCTGGCCGCGCTCGGCGACCCCGCCACCGTCACCGAGCAGCTGCTGCAGGGCCTCGAGAAGGCCCCGGTCACCCTCCCGCTGCCGGACGGCACCGAGCTCGAGGTCACCTACGACGTCGCGGTCGGCGCGACCTTCATCTCGCTGTACGAGCCGACCCAGTGGCCGGCGCTGGCAGCCGACCTGGCGGCGATGGCCGCTGCGCAGCAGGCCGGGTCGCCGGTCGCGCTGGCGTCCGCACCGGGTGGTGCCGCCGCGTTCGCCACCTGGCTGCGCAAGGAGGACTACGTCTCGGTCGGCACGAACTTCACGATCTGCGCCGAGACCGCGGAGACCGGGGACCCGCTGGCGTACGGGCGGTTCGCCGCCGAGGCCGAGGCCGAGGCGCCGCACTTCGCCGGGCTGCGCACCTGGGCGACGCAGGTCTGCGAGTACGTCCCGGTGACGGACGAGGACGCCTACCTGGGTCCCTGGGACCAGGACGTCGAGACGCCGGTCCTGGTGATCGGCACCCGGTTCGACCCGGCGACGCCGTACGAGAACACCCAGCCCTACGCCGACCACTTCCCGGACGCCCGGGTGCTGACGCTCGACGGCTGGGGCCACACGATCCTCGGCAAGAGCGCCTGCGCCGACGAGGCCGTGGCCCGCTACCTGGTCGACGGGCAGGCGACCGACGGCGCCGTGTGCGCCGCCGACCGCGCCCCGTTCGACCCGCCGCCGGCCACGACGCTGCGCTCCGGCTCGCCGCAGGGGCTGCCGCAGCAGGTCCCCGTCCGCCCGCAGGTGTGGTCGCCCGGTCTGTGACCCTCAGGCGCGGCGGTACTCCTCCCAAGTCACCCTCGTGACCTGCGGGCCGGTGTCGGCGCCGTCGTTCGCCAGCCCGTTCCGGCCGAGGTGGTAGTCGCCGACCTGCGACTGGGCGCCCGACGACAGGTCGGTGTCGCTGATCGCGATCGCGTGGATGTGGGCGTTCCACGGGCCCTCGGACGGGCTGCGGTACCAGGCGGCGAAGCCGACCCGCCGCAGGGAACGCACGGCGGTGGTGCGCTGGGTCGTGGTCAGGCCCGAGACCGACAGGTCGAGCGCACCGCCGCCGTCGTGGGTGCCGGCGGAGGCGCCGACGCCACCGGGGTTGTACGACCCCTGGGTGACGCCGTAGGTGCGCCCGGCGAGGCGCTCCGCCTCCAGCAGCATGGCCTTGGTGCGCTCGTTCATCGCCTTGCCGCGGAACGTGATCCGGCTGCCCGGGCCGATCGCCCGCGAGACGGTGAAGCGTCCCTCGCCGAGCCGGGTGAGCGACGTGCGACCGGGCAGGCCGTTCGCGCCGAGCCCGGAGTAACCGAGCCGCCGCTGCCAGGCGGCGTACGCCTCGACCGTCTTCGAGCCGAAGTGGCCGTCGACGTAGCTGCTCGCGAGCAGGCCCTTCGCCACCAGGGCGCGCTCGACGAGCAGCACCGAGTCGCGGGCACCGGGCGTCAGCGCGGTGCCCGCGCGCTGCGGATCGATCTGGGCGGCCTTGACGACCGCCTCCATGTTCGCCGCGGGCAGCGCGGCGAGCGCCGGGGCGCCGGTGAGCCCCACGGCGGCGAGCGCGCCCGCGCCGGTGAGCAGGTGGCGGCGGGTGATCCGTCCGTCCTGGGTGTTCTGCACGGTTCCTCCTGGGTCGGTGTGGGTCGACCCTAGGAACGCGCGCGTCGCCGCCGCCCGCGTCGTCCACAGGCCCCTAGGGTCGCGACGTGAACGCCCTCCCCGCCTCCGCACGTCGCGGCTACGCGCTGGGCTCGGTGGCGACCGGCACGTTCGGGACGGTGCCCGGCCTGCTGCTGCTGCCCTACCTCACCGAGCGGCTCGGGGTGGCCGCCGGCGTCGCGGGCCTGCTGGTCCCGCTGCCCAAGGCGTGGGACGTGCTGCTCAACCCCGTGGCCGGCCGCATCAGCGACCGCTCGCGGCACCCGTCCGGGCCGCGGCGACCGTTCCTGCTCAGAGCCGGTCTGGCGCTGGCGGTCTCGTTCGCCCTGATCTTCGCCGGGCCGGCCTCGCCACCGGCGCTGGCGGGGGCCTGGGTGGCGGTGGCGTTCCTGCTGGCGGCGTCCGCCTACGCGTTCTTCCAGGTGCCGTACGTGGCGATGCCGGCCGAGATCACGGACGACTACGCCGAGCGCACCCGGCTGATGACCTGGCGGGTGGCGGTGCTGGCGCTGGCGATCCTGGTCTCGGGGGCGAGCGCGCCGCTGGTGCGCGACGCCGTCGGTCCCGAGCGCGGGTACCTCGTCATGGGCGTCGTGATCGCGCTGGTGATCGCGGCGGGTGCCCTCGGCGCGTGGTGGGGCACGCGGCACGCCCCCGTGGGCACCGTCGTGGCGGCCGGCGGCACCTTCCGCGAGCAGCTCGCCGTCGCCGGTCGCGACCGCGACTTCCGTTCCCTCCTGGGCGCGTTCGTGCTCCAGGCGCTGGCCACCGGCGCGATGCTCGCCGGCGTCGACTACGTCTCGCGGCACGTGCTGCGCGACCCCGGTGCCTCGACCCTGCTGTTCGTCGCCTTCGTCGGCCCCGCGCTGCTCGTCACCCCGCTGTGGCAGCGGGTGGGGGCGCGCCACGGCAAGCTGCGCGGGTACGTGGCCGCGTCGCTGCTGCTCGCGCTCGGTGCGCTGGTGCTGGTCGCGGCCCGCGGCCTGCCCGCGGTCGTCGTCTACGCCGCCGTCGCGGTGGTCGGTGTCGGGTACGCGGGGGCGCAGATGTTCCCGCTCGCGATGCTGCCGGACGTCGCGGCGCGCGACGCCGCCCGCACCGGCGAGAACCGCACCGGCGTCTTCACGGGCGTCTGGACGGCGGGGGAGACGCTCGGTCTGGCGCTCGGTCCGGGTCTGTACGGTCTGGTGCTGGCGCTCGGTGGCTACCGCTCCTCGACCGGCGCGACGGTGCAGCAGCCCGACTCGGCGGTCACGGCGATCGCGCTGGGGTTCTCGCTGGTCCCCGCCGTGCTGGTGCTGGTGTCGCTGCTGCTGCTGCGGGGCTACCACGACGACGGGAGGACCGGACGTGCCTGAGGTGACCGCCGACGCGGTGCGCGGCGAGCTCGAGGCGCTGCGCGTCCACGACCTGCCCGTGCGGGGGGGACGCACGCTCGCCTACGTCTACGACAGCGGTCTCGCCGAGGTCGACGCCCTCGCGGCCGAGGCGGTCGCCGCCTTCGCGGGCACCAACGGCCTCGACCCCACCGCCTTCCCGAGCCTGGCCGCGATGGAGCGCGACCTCGTGGCGTTCGCGGCCGCCCTGCTCGACGCCCCGCCGGGGGCCGCCGGCACCGCCACCTCCGGCGGCACCGAGTCGTGCCTGCTCGCCGTCCTCGCCGCGCGCGACGCCCGTCCCGACGTGCTGCGTCCGGAGATGGTCCTGCCGTCCACGGCGCACGCCGCGTTCCACAAGGCCGCGCACCTGTTCGGCGTCCGCACCGTCGTGGTCGACGTCGACCCGGCGACGCACCGCGCCGACCCGGTCGCGACCACGGCGGCGCTCACCGACGACACCGTGCTGGTGGTCGCCTCGGCGCCGTCGTACGCGCACGGGGTCGTCGACCCGGTACCCGAGATCGCCTCCGCCGCAGCGGCGCGCGGGATCCGGTGCCACGTCGACGCGTGCATCGGCGGCTGGGTGCTGCCGTTCCTCGACGACGATCCCGACCGTCCGGCCTGGACCTTCGCGGTCGACGGCGTCACGAGCATCTCGGTCGACCTGCACAAGTACGGCTACGCGCCGAAGGGCACCTCGCTGCTGCTGCACCGCAGCGCCGCCCTGCGCCGCAGCCAGGTCTTCGCCTGGGGCGACTGGCCCGGCTACACGGTGGTGAACCCGACGCTGCAGTCGACGCGTCCGGGCGGCCCGCTGGCGGGCGCGTGGACGGCGGTCCGCGCGATCGGTCGCGACGGCTACCTCGACCTCGCCCGCACCGCCCGCGAGGCGACGCTGCGGCTGGCCGCGGCCGTGGACGGCGTCGACGGCCTGCACGTCGCCGCCCGGCCGGACTCCACGCTGCTCGCGCTCGGCACCGACGACCGGCTCGACGTCTTCACCCTCGCGGACGAGATGGCCGCGCGCGGCTGGCACGTGCAGCCGCAGCTGTCGTTCCGCGGCGACCCGCCGACGCTGCACCTGTCGCTGTCGGCGGCGACGCCGGTCGACGACCTCGGGCGCGACCTGGCCCTGGCGACCCAGGCCGCCCGCGACGCGGGACCGGTCACCGTCCCCGCCGAGATCGCAGCCTTCGCAGCAGGTCTCGACCCGGACGCCCTCGACGAGCAGACGCTGGGCGGGCTGCTGCAGGCGGCCGGGCTCGTCGGCGACGCCGGCGCCCCGGCCCTGCCCGACCGGATGGCGCCGGTCAACGCGCTGCTCGACGCCTGCCCGCCGCGGCTGCGCGCCGCCCTGGTCGCCGCCGTCCTGGAGCTGCTCGGATGAGGTACCTGCTGAGCGTCCCCCCGTTCACCGACGCCGCCCGGGTGGTCCGCTGGGGCGTGGCGGCCGAGGCGGCCGGCTGGGACGGCGTGTTCCTGTGGGACCACCTGCGCTGGCGCGAGTCGGTCGACCCGCCCGTGCACGACCCGTGGGTGCTGCTCGGTGCGATCGCGGCGCAGACCGACCGGGTGCTGCTCGGGACGCTGGTGACGCCGCTGTCGCGCCGCCGGCCCGCGGTGCTGGCCAAGCAGCTGCTCACCCTCGACCACCTCTCCGGCGGACGGTCGGTGCTCGGCGTCGGGCTCGGCGAGCCGCCGGACCGCGACTTCTCCGACTGGGGCGACGAGGCCGACCCGCGGGTGCGCGCCCGGATGCTCGACGAGCACCTCGCCGTGCTCGACGGCCTGCTGCGCGGCGAGCGGGTCGACCACGACGGCGAGCATTACGCCGTGCACGCGCAGGTGCGGCCCGGACCGGTCACCCGTCCGCGCCCGCCGGTCTGGGTGGCGGGCGTGGTGCCGAACCGGCGCCCGCTCGCGCGGGCGCGGCGGTGGGAGGGCGTGGTGGCGATCGGCGAGGACCTCACGCCGGACGTGCTGCGCGGCTACCTCGGCGGCGACGTCCCGGACGGGTGGGAGGTCGTGGCGTCGCCGTCCGGCCCGGCCGACCCGGCGGCGTGGGCGGACGCCGGGGCGACCTGGCTGGTCACCTCGGCCGACCCGTCCGAGCCGGGCTGGGAGGAGCCGTTCGAGGAGGTCGTCAGCCGCGGGCCAGGTCGCTGAGCGGCACGTCGGGGTCGGCGAGGCGGGCGCGGTCGACCTGCGCGCCCGAGCGGATCAGGGCCTTGACGTCCTCGACGACGTCCCAGACGTTCACGTTCGCGCCGGCGACGACGCGGCCCTCCCGCAGCCAGAACGCGACCAGCTCGCTGCCGTCCAGGTCGCCGCGCACGACGAGCTCGTCCGACGAGGGGTCGGCGGAGCCGAGGTACTCCATGCCCAGGTCGTACTGGTCGCTGAAGAAGTAGGGCAGCTCGTCGTAGGAGGCCTCCTGGCCGAGCAGGGTGGCCGCCGCCGTGGCCGGCTGGTTGAGCGCGGTGGCCCAGTGCTCGACCCTCACCCGGCCGTCCAGCGTCGGGTGGTCCTCGGCCGCGATGTCGCCGACGGCCAGCACCCGCGGGTCGGAGGTGCGCAGCGAGGCGTCGACGAGCACCCCGCCGTCGACGGCCAGGCCGGCGGCCTCGGCCAGCGCCGTCCGCGGTGCGGCACCGACGCCCAGCACCACGACGTCGGCCGGGACGACGGTGCCGTCTCCCAGCTCGACCCCGTCGACGCGTCCGTCGCCCCGGAACCCGGTGACCTGCACCCCGGTGCGCAGGTCGACGCCGTGCTCGCGGTGCAGCCCGGCGAACATCCCGCCCAGGTCGGCGCCGAGCACCCGCTCGAGCGGGACGTCCTCGGGCAGCAGGACGGTGACCTCGGCGCCCCGCTCGCGCGCCGCCGCGGCGGTCTCGAGGCCGATCCACCCGCCGCCGACGACGACCACCCGGGCGCCGTGGGTGAACGCCTCGCGCAGCCGCTCGCTGTCGTCGACCGTGCGCAGGGTCAGCAGCCCGTCGAGGTCGCCGCCGGGCAGGTCGAGCCGGCGCGGCTCCGACCCGGTGGCGAGGACAACGGCGTCGAACGGCAGCTCGCCGGCGTCGGTGGTGACGGTGCCGCCGTCCAGGTCGAGCGCGGTGACCGTCTCGCCGAGCCGCAGCACCACGTCGTGCTCGTCGTACCAGGCGCGGTCGTGCACCTCGAACGAGTCGCGCTCGTCGTCGCCCTTGAGGTAGCCCTTCGACAGCGGCGGGCGCTCGTACGGCAGGTGCGTCTCGGCGCCCACGAGCGTCAGCGAGCCGTCGAAACCCTTGTCGCGCAGCGCCTCCACCGTCTTGGCGCCGGCCAGGCCGGCACCGACGACCACGATCGTGCGGGGTGCGTCCACCACTCCTCCTTCACCAGCCCCAGGTGCCGGGGCTGCCCTTGAACGGTCCGACGACGCGCGAGGTGATCCAGCCGCCGTAGAAGCCGCCCTCCTGGGGGACGACCTCCTCGCCGGCCACGGTGCACCCGTCCATCCGGCCGGGGTACAGGGCGACGTGGTCGCGCAGCACCTCGAAGCCGCGGGACGGATCGGGGTAGGTCCAGGCCGCACCGGCCGCCACGGCGTCGCCGCCGACGACGTCGAGGTACGAGGCGTGGCCCTTGAACTCGCAGAACGACGACCCCTCGGCCGGACGCAGCGCGCCGTCGGCGAAGTCGGCGCGCGGGAGGTAGTACGTCGGAGGGTGGCTGGTCTCGAGCACGCGCAGCGCGCGGGTGGTGCGCAGCACCTCGACCCCGCCGAGCCGCACGACCACCTCCTCGTCGGTCGGCTCGACCCGCGGGGGACGCGGGTAGTCCCACACCGACTCCTGGCCCGGTCCGGGCTCGATCCGCTGCCTGCTCACGAGGTCATCCTGCGGTGCACCGGCCCGTTCCGCTCGGCCAGCACCAGCACCTCCTGGTGCGGGGTGTGGGGGAACATGTCGAACACCCGGGCGCGGACGGGGGCCCAGGACGGCATCGCCGCCAGGTCGCGGGCGAGGGTGCGCGGCTCGCAGCTCGAGTAGAGCAGGTGCCGCGCGTCCGAGGCGTCGAGCCAGGCGGCGAGCGCGGGGTCGATGCCGCGCCGGGGCGGGTTGACCACCACGAGGTCGGGCGCGGTGTCCTGCTCGCGGATCCAGGCGCCGACGTCGGCGGCCACGAACCGGGCGTCCACCCCCGCCTGCGTCGCGCTGTCCGTGGCGGCCTCGACGGCCTGGGCGCTCAGCTCGACACCGGTGACGGTGCACCCGGACGCGGCCAGGTGCAGCGCGAAACCGCCTGCGCCGCAGTACAGGTCCCACACGGTGCGCGGCCCGACCTCTGCGGCCCACGACCGGGCCTGCTCGTACAGGGCGGACGCGACCACCGTGTTCGTCTGGAAGAAACCCTGCGGCCGCAGGTGCAGGGTGACGTCGTGCAGCGGGACGGCGAGGGTGCTGCCGTGCAGCAGCTCCTCGTGCTCGCCCTCGAGCACCGCCGCGTGCGCGGGCTGCAGGTTCACCGACACGACGTCGACGTGCGGCAGCCGCTCCAGCAGCGTGGGCAGGTTCTTGCGCAGCCGCGGCACCGCCTCCGTCGAGCGCAGCACGAACCGCACCATCAGGCGTCCGGTGGGCGAGGCGGTGACGATGACGTGCTTGAGCTCGCCGCGCCGGGCCGGCACGTCGTACGGGGTCAGCCGGGCGAGCGTGACCAGGTCGGCGAGCGCCGGCAGCGCCTCGTGCAGCACGGGCTCGTGCAGGCCGCAGTGCCGCAGGTCGGTGCCGGCGCCGGCGGCGTCGAGGATGCCGAGCGTCGGGGCCTCGACCGTGCCGCCGACGACCATCTTCGCCTTGTTGCGGAACCGCTCCCGGGGGCCGGCGACGGGCGGGAGCCAGGCCAGGTCGGGCCACGGGGCGAGCAGGTCGGCCGCGTGCTGCTGCTTGCGGTCGAGCTGGACGTCGTCGGGCACCTCGAGCCAGGTGCAGGAGCGGCACAGCCCCGCGTCGTAGTAGCCGCACCGCACCCGTCCACCGTACGCGCGGGACCCCGCGCGGCCGTCGGGTGCGCGCCTCCTAGGGTCGTCGCGTGGACGTGATCATCTGGGTCGTGGTGGCGGTGTTCGTGGTCTCGTCGACCGTCAGCGCGGTGGTGATGACCGTCGGCCTGCGCCCGGTGCACGCCGCGCGGGGCGAGGTCGACCGGCGCTGGTCGGCCCTGCTCGACACCCTCGACGAGCGCCGCACGCAGCTCACCGTGCTCGCGGAGGGGGCCGACCCGCAGGACCGCGCCGCGCTCGACGACGCCCTGGCCGCGGCCCGTCGCTCGCGGCTGCCCCGCTCCCGGGCCGAGGCCGAGGCCGACCTGCACCGGGCCGCGCGTCCGCTGCTGGCCCGCGACGACGCCGGCGCCGCGCAGGTC
>NZ_BAAHAF010000060.1:0-15766 GCF_054777815.1 Angustibacter speluncae
CCGTCCGGCGCCCGTCCGGCCGCCAAGGGCGCCCCGCGCCCGGGTCCGCCCCGACCCGCGGCGGGTGCACCGCGCCGGGTCCGCCTCACCGCCGCCCGGGTCGACCCGTGGTCGGTGATGAAGCTGGCGTTCCTGCTCAGCGTCGCCATCGGCATCGCCACCGTCGTGGCGGCCGGCGTGCTGTGGACCGTGCTCGACGGCATGGGCGTGTTCACCCAGATCAACGACCTGGTCGGGCAGATCCTCGGCGCCGGGCAGTTCGACATCCTCGACTTCGTCGGCTTCGGCAAGGTGCTCTCGCTCGGCACCGTGCTGGCCGTGGTGAACGTCGTCCTCATCACCGCGCTCTGCACGCTCGGCGCGTTCCTCTACAACGTCGCCGCCAACCTGGTCGGTGGCCTGCACCTCACGCTCTCGGACGACTGATCCGGTTCGCGAGCACGGCGCGTGGTCGGGTAACCTCGTCCCGCACGTCCGGGGCCTATAGCTCAGTCGGTTAGAGCGCTTCCCTGATAAGGAAGAGGTCAGAGGTTCAAGTCCTCTTAGGCCCACCCCCTCCTTTCGTCTGCGGCCGGTCCACCTTCGTCGGTACCGCCGCCCTCGGCCCGCTGGCTAGCGTGGCGCCGTGTCCCTCCTGCGCACCGACGGCCTGACCAAGCGCTTCGGCGCGGTCACCGCCGTCGAGGACCTCACGGTCGACGTCCGGCCCGGCGTCACCGGGCTCGTCGGGGCCAACGGCGCCGGCAAGTCGACCCTGCTGAAGATCCTGCTCGGGCTGCTCGCGCCGACCTCGGGCGGGGCGCAGGTGCTCGACCACGACGTCGTCACCGACGGGCCGGCCATCCGCGAGCGCGTCGGCTACATGCCCGAGCACGACTGCCTGCCGCCGGACGTGTCGGCCACCGAGTTCGTCGTCCACCTCGGACGCATGTCCGGCCTGCCGACCACCGCCGCCCGGGAACGGGCGGCGGACACGCTGCGGCACGTGGGGCTCTACGAGGAGCGCTACCGGCCGATGGGCGGGTACTCGACCGGCATGAAGCAGCGGGTGAAGCTCGCGCAGGCGCTCGTGCACGACCCCGCGCTGGTGCTGCTCGACGAGCCGACCAACGGCCTCGACCCCGCCGGGCGTGACGACATGCTGGAGCTGATCCGCCGCGTCCGCACGGACTTCGGCATCTCGGTCGTGGTCACGTCCCACCTGCTCGGCGAGCTCGAGCGGGTGTGCGACGCGATCGTCGTGATCGACGGCGGCCGGCTGCTGCGGCACTCGACCACCGCCGACGTCACCGCGCAGACGCCGGTGGTGCTCGTCGAGGTCGACGGCGACGCGGCGGCGCTGCACCGGCGGCTCGAGGAGGGTGGGGTGGCGGTGCGCCGCGACGGGCAGCTGCTGCAGGTCGACGTCGACGACCCCGCTGCGTACGACGCCGTCCGCGACGCCGTGGCCGCTCTCGGGCTCGGCCTGGTGCGGGTCGAGCAGCAGCGGCACCGGATGACCGAGCTGTTCACCGGACCCGCGGGGGTGCACCGTGGCTGAGGTGGGCGCGGCGCCGCCGCGGGCCGGCGCGATCCACGACATCGGGTACCGGCACTACGACGGACCGCGGCTCGGGACGTCGTACGTGCGGCGCTCGCTGTTCGTCGAGACGCTGCGCGGGTCGTACGGGTTCGGGCGGTCGGCGCGCTCGAAGGTGATGCCGCTGCTGCTGCTCTCGGTGATGGCCCTGCCGGCGGTGGTGATCGGGATCGTCTCCGGCGCGCTCGGCGCGACCGAGCTCCCGCTCGGCTACACCCGGTACGTGGTGGTGCTGCAGGTGGCGGTCACCATCTTCGTCGGCGCCCAGGCGCCCGCGGTGATGTCGCGCGACCTGCGGTTCCGGGTGGTGCCGCTGTACTTCTCGCGCCCGCTCAGCCGGGCGCAGTACGTGCAGGCCAAGTACGCGGGCTTCGCGTCGGCGCTGTTCGTGCTGATGGCGCTGCCGCTGCTGCTGCTGGTCGCCGGGGCGCTGCTGGCGAAGATGCCGCTCGACGAGCAGCTGCCGGACCTCGCGCGCTCGCTCGCCGGGGCGGCGCTGCACGCGCTGGTGCTGGCCGGGCTCGGGCTGCTGGTGGCGGCGATGACCCCGCGCCGCGGCCTCGGGGTCGCCGCCGTGGTCGGGCTGCTGCTGGTGCTGTCGGGCGTGCAGGCGGCGGTGCTCGGGCTCGCGTCGGAGTTCGGCAGCACCGGGCTGGCCGGCTGGTCCGGCCTGCTCTCGCCGTTCACGCTCGTCGACGGCGTCGTGAGCGGCCTGCTCGGGGCCGACGCCTCGATCGGCGACGGGCCGCCGGGCACCGCGGCCGCGGCCGTGTTCGCGCTCGTCGTGACCGGGGTGGTGGCCGGGTGCTACGCCGGGCTGCTGGCCCGCTACCGCAGGGCGCTGTCGTGAGGAGGCTGTCGTGAGCGTCGTCGAGCTCGCGCAGGTGTCGCGCTGGTACGGCAACGTGGTCGCGGTCAACGACGTGACGATGCGCCTCGAGCCCGGGGTGACGGGCCTGCTCGGCCCGAACGGCGCCGGCAAGTCGACGCTGATCTCGATGATGGCCGGGTTCCTCGCGCCGTCCGCCGGGACGGTCACCCTGGACGGACGTCCGCTCCACCGCGACCCGCAGATCTACCGCGAGGTCGGGCTCGTGCCCGAGCGCGAGGAGATGTACGACTCCATCACCGGGTGGGAGTTCGTCCTGGCGAACGCCCGGCTGCACCGGCTGCGCGACCCGCAGACCGCTGCGCGGCAGGCGATCGCGACGGTCGAGATGACCGAACCGCAGGGCCGCGACATCCGCACCTACTCCAAAGGCATGAAGCAGCGGATCAAGATGGCCACCGCGATCGTGCACGACCCGGCGGTGCTGCTGCTCGACGAGCCGTTCAACGGCATGGACCCGCGGCAGCGGCTGCACCTGATGGAGCTGCTGCACCGGCTCGGCGACGAGGGACGCACGATCCTGTTCAGCTCGCACATCCTCGAGGAGGTCGAGCAGATCGCCGGCCGCATCGAGGTGGTGGTCGCCGGCCGGCACGCCGCGTCCGGCGACTTCCGCGAGATCCGGCGGCTGATGACGCAGCGGCCGCACCAGTACACGCTGCGCTCCAGCGACGACCGCGCCCTGGCCTCGGCCGTGATCGCGGAACCGAGCACGTCCGGGGTGCAGCTCGTCGTCGACGCCACGGGAGGCACCACGGTGCAGGTGCAGGCCACCGACTTCTCCGCGTTCGTACACGCGCTGCCGCAGGTCGCCGCGCGGCACGGCATCCGGCTGCTCGAGGTGCGGCCCGCCGACGAGTCGCTCGAGAGCGTCTTCGCCTACCTGGTGGACCGGTGAACGCGACCGTCGCGGCGCTGACCCGCCGCAGCCTCCTCGGCCGCAAGCGCACGGTCGTGCTGACGCTGCTGCCGCTCGCCCTGCTCGCCCTGTGCGTGCTCGCCCGCGTGCTCGGCGGCCTCGACGACGACATCGGCTCCGAGCTCGGCGGCACGCTCGCCCCCGACCTGCTCGGCGCGTTCGGCATCGCGATCCTGATGCCGCTGCTGGGGCTGGTCGCCGGCACCGGCGCGATCGGCCCGGAGATCGACGACGGCTCGATCGTCTACACCCTGGCCAAACCGCTGAACCGGTACTCGATCGTGGTGACGAAGCTGCTCGTCGCGATCGGGGTGGTCGTGGCGTTCGGTGTGCTGCCCGTGCTGGTGTCGGGCGTGGTGCTCACCGGCTCGCTCGGCGTGGTCGCGCTCTCGTTCGCGGCCGGCGCGCTCGCGGCCGGGGTCGCGTACGCCGCCGTGTTCCTGCTGCTGGCGGTGCTCACCCGCAACGCGGTGGTGGTCGGCCTGATCTACGCGCTGATCTGGGAGTCGCTCGTCGGCGGCCTGGTGCCCGGCGCCCAGACGCTGAGCATCCAGCAGTGGTCGCTGTCGGTGACCGAGCGGGTGCTGGGCGACTCGGCCGCGCGGGTCGGCCTCGACGCGGCGGTCGGCTCCGGCACGGGGCTGACGCTGCTCGTGGTCGTCACCGTGGTCGCGACGGCAGTGGCCGGGCGGAAGCTGCAGACGCTGCGGCTGGAGGAGGCCTGAGCGCGGCGGGCGTTACCCTGGTGCGGTGAAGAAGCTCATCGTGGTCCTGGGTCTGGCGGGCGCCGGCTACGCCCTGTGGCGCAAGCAGCAGGCCGAGCAGGCCGAGCAGGACCTGTGGGCCGAGGCCACCGACACGGTGCGCTGACTCCCCACGCTGACTCCCCACGGGGCCATGGCGCAATTGGTAGCGCACCTGCTTTGCAAGCAGGGGGTTAGGGGTTCGAGTCCCCTTGGCTCCACAGACGATCGAAGGACCGGACACGCCTTTCGTCCGGTCCTTCGATCGTCTGCGGATCTGAGCGCTCGAACCCTCGGGTTCCGGGCCCACGCTCCGGACCCGGGCCGAGGGACGAGGTCCGGGCGGAGTGGGGCGTCCCCTTGGCTCCACCACGACCGGCGCTCGCACAACGTCCGCGTCCGCGCACAACGCGCCGGACGGTTGTGCCAGGACGGACGCGTTGTGCCGGCGCTAGGGACCGCTCGCACACACCTTCCGCGGCCCGCACACCAGCTCGAGCCTGTGTGCCGACCTCGGGCCGGTTGTGCGAGCGGACCCTCAGCCGCGCAGCGCCAGGTACTGGTGCACCATCGCGATGGCCATGCCGCCCTCGCCCACCCCGGCCGCGACCCGCTTGACCGACCCGGAGCGCACGTCGCCGGCCGCGAAGACACCGGCCGCGGTGGTCTCCAGGGCGAAGGGCTCGCGCTCGTGCGCCCAGCCGCCGCTGTCGCGGGCCGCCGCGCCCGTCAGCACGTAGCCGTGGTCGTCCCGGACGACGGCGGCCGGGAGCCAACCGGTCTCGGCGTCCGCGCCGATCATGACGAACAGGACGCCGGCGGCGCGGCGTGAGGTCTCCCCCGTGCGGCGGTCGGCGACGTCGACCTGCTCGAGGTGCTCCTCGCCGTGCAGACCGACCACCTCCGAACGGGTCTCGACGGCGATGGCGGGGTTCGCGGCGATCTGCTCGACCAGGTAGTGCGACATGCTCGCGCCCAGGCCCTCGCCGCGGACGAGCAGCGTCACCGACCGGGCGTGCCGGGCGAAGAAGATCGCGGCCTGGCCGGCGGAGTTGCCGGCGCCGATGATGCAGACGTCGCGGCCGTGCGCGAGGCCCGAGTCGCTGCGGGCGGCGCCGTAGTAGACGCCCTTGCCGACGAACCGGTCGATCTCGGGGACGGCGAGGCGCCGCCACTCGACACCGGAGGTCAGCAGCACCACCGCGGTCCGCAGCTCGCTGCCGCCGTCCAGGGTGACCGTGCCGGCCGACGGGTCGAGCCGCTCGATCTCGCGGGTGACGACGATCTCGGCGCCGAGCCGGCGGGCCTGGCGCAGCGCCTTGCCGGCCAGCTCGTCGCCGGAGACGCCGAACGGGAACCCGGTGTAGTTCTCGATCCTGCTGGACGTCCCGGCCTGGCCGCCCGGGGCGAACCGCTCGACGACGAGCGTGCGCAGGCCCTCGGCCGCGCCGTTCACCGCGGCGGTCAGCCCGGTCGGGCCACCGCCGACCACGACGAGGTCGTACTCCCCGAGCGCGGGGAAGACCGGCAGGTTCGCCGCGATCGCCACCTCGCGCACGGTGGGGTCGTGGACGGTGCTGCCGTCGGCGAGCCGCACCCGGGGCCGGCCGTCGCCGTCCTGCACCGTCTCGAACGAGACCCGGTTGCGGTGCAGGAACGTGCTGAGCTCGTGCACCCGCCGGTCGAGCGCCGGACCCAGCAGGGTGAGGTCGGGCGCGCTGGTCTCGGCGGCGATCTGCTGCAGCCCCCGCATCCGGCCCTGCGCCAGCTTGCCGACGTGCGCCAGCACCTGCGGGGCGAGCTCGGCGAGGGTGAAGAAGGTGGCGACGTCGACGCGCAGCACGCGGGACGGCTCGACCGCCACGCACGCGGCGGGCAGGTTCATGCTGAGCATCATCGGCACCTCGCCGTAGAGCTCGCCCGGCCCGCGCGGCCCGATCACGCGGTCGACGCCGTTGATCTCCTTCACCAGGTGCACCAGGCCCTCGACCACGACGAACAGGGCGCGCTCGTCGCCCTCCTGCGCGACGAACTCGCCGGGCACCAGCGTGACGTCCTCGACCGAGCGGGCGACGAGCTCGAGCTGGTCGGGCGAGAGGTCGTGGAAGAGCGGGATCGCGGTCAGCTCGGCGGCGGTGATCACGGGCGGCCTCTTCGCGCCGGAGGGGCGGGTCGGCGCGATCCTAGGACCGCTCGACGGCGGCCGTCAGTCCCCCGAGCGGCCCACCTGCGCGGGGTAGCGCACGTCGTAGCGCAGCCACACCATCCCGTTGGCGAACCGGCGCTCCTCGCGCAGGTCGAGCGAGGCGCGGACGTCCGGCAGGTACCGCAGGCCGCCGCCGACGACCTCGGGCACCACGACCACCTGCAGCTCCTCGACCAGGGCGGCCCGGAAGGCGTGCGCGGCCAGCGTCGGCCCGGCCACGGTCAGGTCGGCGTCGGCCTCGCGCAACCACCCGCGCACCTCGTCGACGTCGAAGTCGCGCCGCAGCAGCGTCCGCTCGGTGCGCACGTCCGGCAGCGTCGTCGAGTACACGACCTTGTCGGCCGCCTGCCAGACCTCGGCGAACCGCGCCGACTCCGGCGACAGCGCCGCGGCGGCCGGGTCGGTCTCCCAGACGTGCATCAGCTCGTACATGCGGCGGCCGTAGAGGTAGGTGCCCACGCCCCGCTCCGCCTCGGTGACGAAGGCGAGCACCTCCTCGCTCGGCTCGGCCCAGCCGAAGCCGCCGTCGGCGTCCGCGAGGTAGCCGTCGAGGGACCCGATCACGGAGTAGACGAGCCTGGCCACGGGCCCACTGTGCCCCGATCCGCCAGGACACGCACAGTGAGCACCGGTGCAGTACGTTCCACCACACCCGTCACACCGCTACCGTGGTCGCACACGCGGGAACGAAGGGGAGTGCTGGGGCTGTCCGAGCTTGAGCGGCTCACGCTGAGCGACGAACCTGACGCTGCGTCACGGGCTCGTCGCTTCGTCCAGGCTGCCCTCGACGGGACGCGGTTCGAGGTCCGCGCCGACGACGCCGTGCTCGTCGTCTCCGAGATGGTGACCAACGCGCTGCTGCACGCCGAGCCCCCCGTCTCGGTCGACCTGGTCGTGCTCGAGGAGCACCTGCGGATCGAGGTCCGCGACGGCGCCCACCGGCCCGTCGTCGAGACGCCCTCGTCCACGTACAGCACCACCGGTCGCGGCCTGTCGGTCGTCGAGGCGCTGTCGGCCCGCTGGGGCATGGAGCCCGAGGGCGGCGGCAAGCTGGTCTGGGCCGAGCTCGGCGACACGCTCTCGGTGGTCGAGCACGAGGGCGAGATCGACCTGGACGCCTGGGACGACCTGCTCGCCGAGGAGGTGCCGGCGCAGCAGCACTACACGGTCGACGTCGGGGAGGCGCCGACCGCGCTGGTGCTCGAGGCGAGCGAGCAGGTCGACAGCCAGCTGCGCGAGCTGACCCTGATGGCGGTCGGCGACCTGAGCGGCCAGGCGAGCGCCCTGCCGGCCGACCTCGCTCGCACCCTGGCCACGCTCGACCACACCTTCGCCCAGCTGCGCCTGGAGCTGAAGCGGCTGGCCAGCGAGGCCGCGGCCGCCGGGCTCGACCGCACCCGGCTGAAGCTGACGCTGTCGGACGAGTCGGTCGTGCAGGCGCAGACCTACCTGCGCGCCCTCGACGACATCGACCGGCACGCCCGCGCCGGCGACATGCTCATCCTCGAGACCCCGCCGCAGCAGCGCGCGTTCCACCGCTGGTACGTCACCAACGCGGTCGCGCTGGTCACGGCGCTGCGCCACCAGGAGCCGCTGCCCCCGGTCGTCGCCTTCGAGGACGTCGAGCGGCGCGCCTGACCCGCACCCGGCCGCCCCACCCGATCCGGGACGCCGACGAGCCCGGCCCCACCGAGGTGGGACCGGGCTCGCGCGTGCGACCTGGGTCAGCTGTCCTTGGCGGCGTCCTTGACGTCCTCCGCCTCGGCCTTCGCGGTGTCGGCGACCTCGCCCGCCTTGTGCTTGGCGTCCTTGGCGACGTCCTTGGTGGCGTCGGCGGCGGTGTCGGCGGTGGTGCCGACGCCGGACAGGGCGTCCTCGCCCTTGTCGAGCGCCTCGCCGACCTTCGTCTGCGCGGCGGCGGCCGGCTTCGGGGCCGTGGTCGCCGGCTTCGGCGTCGTGGCGGTCGACGTCGGGCGCGGGGTGCCGGTGGCGGTGGCCCACGGGTCGTCGGTGGGCTGGCCCGCGCGCCACGCGGCGTAGCCCGCGGCACCGGCGGCGCCGAGCACGCCGAGGACGAGGAACACCTTGCCCGCGGTACGGCGCTTGCGCGCCGGCTTGGTCGCGCGACCCGCCTTCTTGCCGACCTCGTCGATGGCGCCGCGGCTGGCCGCGGTGGCCTCCTCGGTCTTCGCCGCGGCGGCCGCCGCGGCGGCGGTCACGGCCTCGACGATGCGCGGCAGCACGTCCTCGACGATCTTGTCGCGCGCGGCGTCGACCTTGGGGCCGAGCGCCTCGGCGGCGTGCTCGACCCGGGGCGCGGCGGCCTCGACCGAGCGGTCGCGGGCCTTCTCCAGCCGGGGCGAGGCCCAGTCGCGCGCGGCCGAGGCGGCCTGCGCGGCCTTCTCGCCCGCGGTGGCGGCGGCACCGGCGGCGACGGGTGCGGCCTTGTCCAGGAGGCTGCCGGCCTGGGCCTTGAGCGCGTCGGCCTGGGCCTTGGCCTGGTCGGCGGCCTTCTCGGTGCGGCTCTTGCTGCGGAACACGCGTCCTCCCCTCGGACCCGTAGCGGGTCGCGTCGGTGCGGCGGCGCGTCCGGGACGGACGGCACCGCGGTTCGTCGCGCCCCATCTTGCCGCGTCGCGGCCCCGCGTGCGCGGTGGGACGGCCACCGGATGAGCCGCCGCGGTGCCCGTGGGAGGATGCCGCCATGTTCGCGACCCTGCACACGACCGCCGGCGACATCCGGATCGAGCTGTTCCCGAACCAGGCGCCGCACACGGTGAAGAACTTCACCGGGCTGGCCGACGGCAGCAAGGAGTGGACCGACCCCGAGACCGGCGAGAAGAAGAGCGAGCCGTTCTACGACGGCGTCGGCTTCCACCGGGTGATCCCCGGCTTCATGATCCAGGGCGGCGACCGCCTGGGCAGCGGTCGCGGCGGTCCCGGCTACGAGTTCGACGACGAGGTGACCGTCGACCTCACCTTCGACCGCCCGTACCTGCTCGCGATGGCGAACGCCGGCAAGCGGTTCGGCAAGGGCACCAACGGCTCGCAGTTCTTCATCACGGTCGGCCCCACGCCGCACCTGAACGGCAAGCACACGATCTTCGGCGAGGTCGTCGACCAGGCGGGCCGCGACGTCGTCGACGCCATCGCCAACACGCCGACCGGCCCGATGGACAAGCCGCGCGAGCCGCAGGTCATCACCTCGGTCACGATCGAGCCCTGACCGGCCGCACGACCCGATCGACGACGCCCCGGTGAGCAGCGCGCCCGACCCCGCCGCCGCCGGGGCGTCGGCCGTCCCGGTGTGCCCGCGGCACCCCGACCGCGAGTCGTACGTGCGGTGCCAGCGCTGCGAGCGGCCGGTCTGCCCCGAGTGCCAGCGCCAGGCCGCGGTGGGCGTCCAGTGCGTCGACTGCGCCCGCGAGGGCAGCCGGCGGGTCCGCACCGGTCGCACGGTGTTCGGCGGCCGGGTGAGCGGCGGGCCGCCCCGGGTCACCCAGGTGCTGATCGGCCTGTGCGTGCTGGGGTTCGTGCTGCAGCGGGTGCCCGGGCTCGGCGTCACCGACGCGCTGTCGTTCCGCGAGTACTACGCGGGGGCCGAGCCGTGGCGGTACCTCAGCGGGGCGTTCCTGCACGCGGTGGGCACCTTCGGGTTCCTGCACATCGCGATGAACATGTACGCGCTGTGGTTGGAGGGCCCGTACCTCGAGCACGCGTTCGGCCGCGCGCGCTTCGCCGCGCTCTACCTGGTCAGCGCGTTCGCGGGGCACGTCGGCTACCAGCTGCTGACGCCGGCGCTGGTGCAGGACGGGGGCGGGGTCTTCACCACCGGGGCCGTCGGCGCGTCCGGTGCGGTGTTCGGGCTCTTCGGCGCCCTGCTGCTGGTGCAGCGTCGCCTGCGGCTGCCACCCGGCCAGGTCGTCGGCGTGCTCGCCGTCAACCTGGTGTTCGGCTTCGTGGCACCCGGCATCGCCTGGCAGGCGCACCTCGGCGGGCTCGTCGGCGGAGCCGCGGTGGCGGCGGTGCTCGTCTACGCCCCGCGCGAGCGCCGGGCGCTGGTGCAGTGGGGCGGCATCGCCCTCGTCACGCTGGTGCTCGTCGCGCTGGCCGTCGTGGGTCTGCAGGTCGACCCCACCCTGGGCTGACCGGGGTCAGCCGCGCGGGTTGTCCCCAGTGTGGACAACGCCTGGGGAAAACCACACGCGTGTAAGTCGCCCTGCGGAGGGGGTCAGCGCCACCGCGTCGTCATCAGGAAGCCGACCATGACGATGCCGAAGCCGATGACCAGGTTCCAGCTGCCGACGTCCCAGCTGCCGATCGACGGGATCGGGTACTGACCCTCGCTGACGTAGAAGACGACGATCCAGACCAGCCCAATGACGAAGAACGCCAGCATCACGGGGACGAACCACCGGGAGTTCACCTTGGGCCCGGACGACTTCGCCGGGGGCGCCGTGTAGGCGGCCTTCTTGCGGACCCTGGACTCGGGCATCGTCGTCTCCCTGGGGTGAACCGGCTCGGGCGAGGTACGCCGCCCTGACTCGAACGTCTAGCGTAGACGACGTGGACAGCCAGCACCGGCCCCGTCGCTCGTGGGCCGGCACCGTGGCGGTGGCGGGCGTGCTCGCCGTCGCCGGCGGGCTGTTCGCCACCAGCGCCGGCACGGCCCAGGGCACCGACCTGCGCGCGAGCGGCACCGACCTGCGCGGGCTCGTCCGCCAGGAGTCCTCCCGCCTGGACGCCCGCAACACCGAGGTGGCCGGCCTGCGCGCCGAGGTCGACCGGCTGACCGCCGAGGTCGGCGACAGCACGACCCGCGACCTGCAGGCCACCGCCGCCGAGCTGAGCGGGCCGGCCCAGCTGCAGCCGGTCAGCGGTCCGGCGCTCGTGGTCACCCTCGACGACGCGCCCCGCGACCGGGCCCAGCCCGAGGGGGTCGACCCCAACAAGCTCGTCGTGCACCAGCAGGACGTGCAGGCGGCGGTGAACGCGCTGTGGGCGGCCGGCGCCGAGGCCATGATGCTGATGGACCAGCGGGTCATCTCCACCAGCGCGGTGCGCTGCGTCGGGGCGACGCTGCACCTGCAGGGACGCGTCTACTCCCCGCCCTACGTCATCACCGCGATCGGCGACCAGGACGACATGCGCGAGGCGCTCGACGACTCGGTCGACCTCGGCTACTACCGCGACGACGCCCGCGCCTACGGCCTCACCTACCGGGTGCAGGACGACGACCGGGTCGAGATGCCCGCCTACGACGGCTCGATCGAGCTGCAGCACGCCCGCGCCGTCGGCGGCGACGGCGCCACCGAGGACGGCGGGTGAGCCGCGCCGGCAACGCCGTCCGCACGGCGACGGGGGTCCTCGGCGAGCTGCTCATCACCGCGGGTGTGCTGCTGCTGCTCTTCCTGGTGTGGCAGCTGTGGTGGACCGACGTGCAGGCCGACGCGGCCCAGCGCGAGGTCACCGACCAGCTGCAGCAGGACTGGGGCGTCGGCGAGGAGACGCCCGCCCCGCCCGACGACGCGCCGCCGCCCGCGGAGCCGGCGCCGACCGCCGACCAGCCGTTCGCCGTCGTCCACGTGCCGCGGTTCGGCGCGGGCTGGCAGCCGCGCCCGGTCTACGAGGGCACCTCGCTCGACCTGCTCGAGGACGGCGTCGGGCACTACCCCGGCACCGCGCTGCCGGGCGGCGTCGGCAACCTCGCCCTGGCCGGGCACCGGGTCACCTACGGCAAGCCGTTCAACCAGGTCGAGCAGCTGCGCGCCGGTGACGCCGTGCTCGTCGAGACCGCGCAGGCCTGGTACACCTACCGCGTCACGTCCACCGAGATCGTGACGCCACGCGACGTCGACGTCATCGCGCCCGTGCCGGGCGACCCGGCCGCGGTGCCCACCGAGCGGATGCTGACGCTCACCACCTGCCACCCGATGTTCTCCGCGCGCGAGCGGTACGTCGTGCACGCGGTGCTGGACGAGTGGCAGCCGCGCTCGGAGGGCGAGCCCCGGGCGCTCGGCGAGGACAGGGGTGGTGCCTGATGTACGGCGCGCTGTGGCGGGCCCTTCCGGGCCCCCGCTGGGTCCGGGCGCTGGTGCTCCTGGTGCTGGCCCTGGTCGTGGTCGCGGTCTGCTTCCAGTGGGTGTTCCCGGCGGTCGCGCCGTACATGCCTTTCAACGACACGACGGTGGGAGACGGCTGATGGGCGCACGCATCCTGGTGGTCGACAACTACGACAGCTTCGTCTGGACGATCGTCGGCTACCTCCAGCAGCTCGGCGCCGACTGCACGGTGGTGCGCAACGACGCCGTCGGCCCGGAGGCCGCCGACGACGTCGACGGCGTGCTGGTCTCGCCCGGCCCCGGCACCCCCGACCGGGCCGGCGTCAGCGAGGCCGTCATCCGGCGCTGCGCCGCGCTCGCCCGGCCGATGCTCGGGGTGTGCCTCGGGCACCAGGCGCTGGCCGAGGTGCACGGCGCCACCGTCACCCACGCCGAGGAGCTCATGCACGGCCGGACGAGCCGGGTGCGGCACGACGGCGGCGGCGTCCTCGACGGCCTGGCCGACCCGTTCACCGCGACCCGGTACCACTCGCTGGCCGTCGTCCCCGAGACCGTGCCGGACGAGCTCGTCGTCACGGCCCGCACCGACGGCGGCGTCGTGATGGGCCTGCAGCACCGCGAGCTGCCGCTGTACGGCGTGCAGTTCCACCCCGAGTCGGTGCTCACCGAGGGCGGGCACCGCCTGCTCGCCAACTGGCTCGCCGTCTGCGGCGACGACCAGGCGGTCGGCAGGAGCGCCGGCCTGGCCCCGGCTCTGCACTCTGCTCGCTGACGCTCGCGACCCGGCTCCCGCGGAGGGTCGATTCCTCCCGCCTCGGCTCACTCGCTGGCGCTCCCTCGCTCGGCGCGCCGGAGGCGACCGGGAGCCGGGTCTGTGACCGGTCAGGGGGTGGTCGGCGGCGGGTCGGTGGTCGGCGGGGGCTCGGTCGTCGTCGGTGGGGGCTCGGTCGTGGTGGGCGGCGGCGGCGCGGTGGCGACGATCAGCACCACCTTGGTCTTCTGCGGCACCGCACCCGGCCCGGGCTCCTGCGACAGCACCGTGTCGGGTGCCACCGTCCCGTCCTCCTGCGGCTGCGCCTCGGCGCCGAGGCCGAGGGCGAGCAGGGCGTCGCGCGCCTGCAGGTAGGTCTGGCCGGCGAGGTCGGGCAGCTGCACCATCCCGCTCGAGACGTTGATCGCGACCTCGGAGCCCTCGGGCACCATCGCGCGCGCGGCGGGGTCGGAGGAGATGACCCGGTCCTTCTCGATCTGCGGGTCGTCGGTGGGCGTGACCTGCCCGGCCACCAGGCCGACCTCGGCCAGCGCGGCCCGGGCCTCGGCCTGGGTGAGGTTCGTCAGGTCGGGCACCTCGACCTGCCCGACGCCGAGCGAGAGCACGACGGTGACGGTCGACCCCTCCTCCACCGAGTCGCCCACGGGCGGGTCCTGGCTCATCACCCGCTCGGCGGCGACGGTGTCGCTGTTCTGCGGCTCGCCCTCGGCGTACACCAGGCCGACCGCCTCGAGCTCGGCCTTGGCCGAGGCCCGGTCGAGGTCGACCAGGTTGGGGACGGACACGGTCACCGGGTCGTCGGGCTGGTCGAGCACCTGGGTGAACAGGTAGATGCCGCCCGCGACGACGGCGAGGACGGCGAGCACGAGCAGCACGTAGCCGGCGGCCCGGCCCCGCCGCGGCTCCTCCTCCTCGTCGTCGAACTCCCCGACCGGACCCGTCGCGACCGGCACGGCCGCACCGGCCGGGGTGTAGACCTCGGTGGAGGGGCCGGTCGCGGCGGCGGTGGCCAGGACGGCCCCGGCGGCGGCGGCCGCGGGGATCGCCATCGTCGGCGCCCCGGTCGCGGCGGGCGCCCGCACGGGACGGCCGTCGAGCGCGGCGAGCAGGTCGGAGCGGAAGGCGCCGGCGTTGGCGTAGCGCTCCTCGCGGTCCTTGGCCAGGGCGTGCAGCACGACCCGGTCGAGGTCGGCCCCGACCGCCGGGTTGAAGGTGCTCGGCGGCTGCGGCGTCTCGCGCACGTGCTGGTACGCCACGGACACCGGGGAGTCGCCGACGAACGGCGGCCGGCCGGTGAGCAGCTCGTACAGCAGGCAGCCGGTGGAGTAGAGGTCGCTGCGGGCGTCGACGGTCTCGCCGCGCGCCTGCTCCGGCGACAGGTACTGCGCGGTGCCGATGACGGCCTGGGTGGCGGTCATCGTCGCGGACGAGTCCGCGACCGCGCGCGCGATGCCGAAGTCCATCACCTTGACCGCGCCGGCGTCGGTGAGCATGACGTTCGCGGGCTTGATGTCGCGGTGGACGATGCCGGCGCGGTGGCTGTAGTCGAGGGCCGACAGCACGCCGGCGGTGACCTGGACGGCGCGGTCGACGCCGAGCGGCGCCGGCGTGGTGTCGGAGCCGATGCCGTTCGGCGGGGTGGAGCGCTCGGTGTCGTGCAGGATCTCGCGCAGCGTCCGGCCCGAGACGTGCTCCATCACGATGTACGGGATGTGCTCGTCGGCACCGCCGACGCCGGGGACGACGTCCTCGCCGGTGTCGTACACCGCGACGATCGAGGGGTGGTTCAGCCCGGCCGCGGACTGCGCCTCCCGGCGGAACCGGGCCTGGAAGGCGGGGTCGCGGGCGAGGTCGGCACGCAGCATCTTGATCGCCACCTGGCGGCCGAGCCGCACGTCGCGGCCGGCGTGCACCACCGCCATGCCGCCGCGGCCGAGGAGCTCACCGATCTCGTAGCGGCCCGAGAGAACACGCTGGTCGTCCACTATCCGTTCCCACCTTCGTCGTCGCCGCCCCCACCGGGCGGCGGCCCACCGCCACCGGGTCCACCCGGTGCGGCGTCGCTGTACGTCACGGCGACCGTGTCGCCCTCCTCGTAGGTGCCCTCCGCGACGGCGGTCACCTCGTTCTTGGGTGCCTCGCTGTCGGGGTCCGGCTCGGCCTGCACGACCAGCCCGAGCTTCTCGAGGTCCTTCTGCACGTCCTTGAGCGGACGCCCGACGTAGTCCGCCGCCACCACCTCGACCGTGACCGGCTCGACCGTGGTCGTCGTCGTGGTGCTGCTGGTCGTCGTGGAGGTCGAGCTGCTGCTGCTGCTCGTGGTGCTCGACGACGTCTCGGGCGGCGGCGTGGTGGTCGCCTGCGTGGTCGGCGTGGTGGTGGCGGTCGGGTCCTCGTCGCCGCCGAGCACGCCGGTCGCGACGAGCACGGCGCCGAGGGCGACCACCGCGAGCAGCACCAGGGCGGTCACGAGCACGCCCGAGACCCGGCGGCGCGGCGGGGGCGCGGCGCGGCCGGCGGTGACGGTCGTCGTCCGCACCGGCCCGGTCGGGCGCGCCGCCGGCGGGACGACCGGCATCGCGCGGGTGGCGCCGAC
>NZ_BAAHAF010000061.1:0-740 GCF_054777815.1 Angustibacter speluncae
GAGCTCGCGCTGGTGGGCGGGCTGCACGCCGGACCGCGCGTCCCCCTGCCCGAGGGCGCGCCGGTGCGGGTCGGCCGCGCGCAGGCCTGCACGCTGCGCACCGACGACCCCGAGACCAGCCGCGAGCACCTCGCGCTCACGCGCCGCGTCGAGCCGGTCGAGGTGCGCGTCCGCCGCGGCTGCGACGGCACCCGGGTCGGCAGCGCCCGCGCGGACGGGGCGGTCGTCGGCGCGGGCGACCCCGTGGGGCTGGGCGAGACCGTGCTGGCCGCCCGGCCCGCCGCCCCGGCCGCCGACGTGCTCGCCCCCGTGCCCGGGGGCGTCCTGCTGAACCGCCCACCGCGCATCGTCCCCGACCCGGTCGAGCGGTCGGTGCGGCTGCCCGACCTGCCGCGGGCGCCGCAGCGCCGCCGCATCCCCTGGCTGCTGGCGCTGGCACCCCTGGTGCTCGCCGGCGTGCTCTACCTGGTGGTGCCGAGCTTCGGTCCGTTCCTGCTCTTCATGGCGATGTCGCCGCTGCTCGTGGTCGGCACCGCCCTCGTCGACCGCCGGCACGGCCGGCAGGACCACGCCGAGGACCTCGCCCGCGCCGAGGCGGAGCGGGCGCGCGGCCGCGAGCGGTACGACGCGCTGGTCGCCCGCGAGCGCGACGCCCTGCGGTCCGCCTCGCCCGACCCGGCCTCGGTGCTCCGCGCCGCGTCCGGCCCGTCGCCGCGGCTGTGGGAGCGCCGCGCGGCCGA
>NZ_BAAHAF010000062.1:0-23925 GCF_054777815.1 Angustibacter speluncae
CCGAGGCCGCGGCCCGGCTGGCCGGCAGCCTCGAGGCCGTCGCCGCGCTGTCCGAGCAGCACGCGGTGCCGGTCGAGAACCTGCTGACGCCCGACCTGCTGCGCCGGCTGTGCTGGCGGCCGCCGGCCGACACCTCCGCCGCCGGGCTGGCCGCCGCGCTGCGCGCGGCCGGTGCCCGGCAGTGGCAGGTCGACCTGGTGAGCGGTCCCGTCGCGGAGGCGTTCGCCGCCGCACCCGGACGCGTCCGTTCGGAGCAGGGCGAAGGGTAGGCTAACCTCCCGGAGGACGCCCGAGCCCGGACGCCCGAGCTCGACCCGGAAGGCACGTCCGTGCTCGCGAACCTGCTCATCGGCCTGCGTGAGGGCCTCGAGGCCAGCATCGTCGTCGGCATCCTCGTCGCGTACCTGGTGAAGTCGGGGCACCGCGAGCAGCTGCGCTGGGTCTGGACGGGCGTCGCCGCCGCCGTCGCCGTCAGCGTCGGGCTGTGGGCGGTCATCACCTTCACCTCGCGCAACATGACGTTCGAGGAGCAGGAGCTGTTCGGCGGCACCCTGTCGATCGTGGCCGTCGCCTTCGTCACCTGGATGATCCTGTGGATGAAGAAGGCCGCCCGCTCGATCGCGGGCGAGCTGCGCGGACGGCTCGACACCGCGCTCACCCTCGGCGCGTGGGCCGTCGCCGGCACCGCCTTCCTGGCGGTCGGGCGCGAGGGCCTCGAGACCGCCGTCATCCTGTGGGCCGCCGCGCAGTCGACCGGCGGCGGCTGGGGTCCGCTCGCGGGCGCCAGCGCCGGACTCGCCCTCGCCGTGGTGCTCGGCCACCTCCTCTACCGGGGCGCGCTGCGGATCAACCTGTCCACGTTCTTCACCTGGACCGGCGCGGCGCTGATCGTCGTGGCCGCCGGCGTCCTCGCCTACGGCGTCCACGACCTGCAGGAGGCGGCGTTCCTGCCCGGCCTGCAGTCGCTGGCGTTCGACGTCTCGGCCCAGGTCCCGCCGAGCAGCTGGTACGGCACCCTGCTGAAGGGGATCTTCAACTTCTCCCCCGCCACCACGTGGCTCGAGGCGATCACCTGGACCGCCTACGTCGTCGTGATGATGACGCTGTTCTTCCGCCGCCCGCGCGCCTCGCGCCCGGCGCCCGCCGCCACCGCGGCCCCCACCACCACGCCCGCCAGCGCCTGAGCGCGCCGTACCACCTGGAGAACCCCGTGCCCACCCCTGCCCGCCTCGTCACGCCGCTCGTGCTGGTCGCGACGGCCTGCGTGCTGTCGGCCTGCTCGTCCGACCCCGAGCCGGTCGCCGCCACCGGCGACGCCGCCGCGGCCGGCCCGGTCGCGATCGAGGCCACCGACGAGGCGTGCGAGCTGTCGCGCACCGACCTCGCGTCCGGCATCACGACGTTCGCGATCACCAACGCGGGCAGCCAGGTGAACGAGGTGTACGTGTACGCCGAGGGCGACCGCATCGTGACCGAGAAGGAGAACATCGGCCCGGGCACGAGCTACGAGCTGACGGTCGACCTCACCGAGGGCGAGTACCAGGTGGCCTGCAAGCCGGGCATGGTCGGCGACGGCATCCGCACCGACGTCGTGGTGGCCGCGCCCACCGAGGAGGTCGAGGTCGACCCGCTCGCCGAGCAGGCGGTCGCCGACTACCGCGCCTACGTGCAGGCCCGTGCGGACGAGCTGCCCGGGCTGGTGCAGGGGCTGCTGACCGCGATCGAGGCGGGCGACCGCGAGCAGGCCAAGGCGCTGTACGCGCCGTCGCGGCTGCCGTGGGAGTCGATCGAGCCCGTGGCCGAGAGCTTCGGCGACCTCGACCCGCGCATCGACGCCCGCGAGGCCGACCTCGAGCCCGGCCAGGACTTCACCGGCTGGCACCGGATCGAGAAGGCGCTGTGGCAGGGCGAGGACCTCGCCCCGATGGTGCCGGTCGCCGAGCAGCTGCTCGCCGACGTCGAGGAGCTCGCCCAGCGCACCCCGAACGCGGCGCTCACCCCGGCCTCGATCGGCAACGGCGCCAAGGAGCTGCTCGACGAGGTCGCCACCGGCAAGGTCACCGGCGAGGAGGAGGCGTTCTCGCACACCGACCTGGTCGACTTCCAGGGCAACCTCGACGGCGCGCTGAAGGCGTTCGACGTGCTGCGGCCGCTCGTCGAGCAGAACGACCCCGACCTGGCCGCCGTGCTCGACACCCAGTTCGCCGCCTGCCAGGCGGCGCTCGACCCCTACGCCACCGGGCCCGCGACGTTCGTCTCCTACGACACCGTCGCCGAGCCCCAGCGCCAGGACCTCGCCCGCGCCGTGGACGCGCTGGGCGAGCCGCTGTCGCAGCTCGCCGCGGCGGCCGCGGGGTGAGCGAGCCGCAGGGCGGCCGGCCCGAGGTCGGGACCGGCGTCCGGACCGACGTCACCCGGCGCGGGCTGATCGGGGCGCTCGGCGCCGCGACCGCCGGCGTGGTGATGGTGACGGGTGGCGTCGCCGCCGGGAACCGGCTGCCGGCCGGGACCCGGGCGCGGGACGCGCGCGACGACGTCGTGCCGTTCGAGGGCGAGCACCAGGCCGGCATCGCGACCTCGGTGCAAGCGCACCTGCACTTCGCCGCGTTCGACGTCACCGCGACCGACGTCGACGGTCTGCGCTCGCTGCTGCGGGACTGGACCCTCGCCGCCCGGGCGCTGACGGCCGGTCGGCCGGTCGGCGACGGCGCGGTCGGCGGCTCGGCGCTGGCTCCCCCGGACGACACCGGCGAGGCGCTCGACGTGCACGCGCACCGGCTCACCCTGACCGTCGGGTTCGGCGCCTCGCTGTTCGACGACCGGTTCGGGCTGGCGTCGCGGCGTCCGCAGGCGCTGGTCGACCTGCCCCACTTCCCCGGCGACGTGCTCGACCCCCGCCGCAGCGACGGCGACCTGGTCGTCCAGGCCTGCGCCGACGACCCGCAGGTCGCTGTGCACGCCATCCGCAACCTGTCCCGCATCGCCGCCGGTCGCGCGGCGATCCGGTGGGCGCAGCTCGGGTACGGCAGGGCCGCCTCGACCGACCGGTCGCAGCCCACGCCGCGGAACCTGTTCGGGTTCAAGGACGGCACCGCGAACCCGTCCGGCGACGACACCGCGACCCTCGACGAGCACGTCTGGGTCGCCGACGGCGACGCCGCGTCGCCGGACGAGGCCTGGATGGCGGGCGGCTCCTACCTCGTCGCACGCCGCATCCAGATGCTGATCGAGACCTGGGACCGCACGCCGCTGGGCGAGCAGGAGACCCTCGTCGGTCGAGACAAGGGCGAGGGCGCCCCGCTCGGGCGCGCGCGCGAGTTCGACCCGCTCGTGCCGTCGGAGCTGCCGGTGGCCTCGCACGTGCGTCTCGCGCACCCGTCCCAGCACGGCGGCGCCCAGATGCTGCGACGCGGCTTCAACTTCGTCGACGGTGCCGACGCGCTCGGCCACCTCGACGCCGGGCTGTTCTTCCTGGCCTACCAGCGCGACCCGCGGCGCGCGTTCGTCCCGGTGCAGACCCTGCTCGCCCGCCAGGACGGGCTGATGGAGTACCTGAAGCACACCGGGTCGGGCCTGTACGCCGTCCCGCCGGGCGTCGGGGAATCCGGGTGGTGGGGCGAGACGTTGCTCGCCCCGTGAGCCAGCGCGCCAGCACAGCCCGCCGGGTGCAGGGCACCTACCTGACCCTGACGCTGCTCACCACGCTGTCGGCCTCGCTCATCTGGGGCATCAACACGCTGTTCCTGCTCGACGCCGGCCTGACGAACCTCGAGGCGTTCGCGGCCAACGCGTTCTTCACCGCCGGGATGATGCTGTTCGAGATCCCCACGGGCGTCGTCGCCGACCTGCGCGGACGCCGGCTGTCGTACCTGCTCGGGGCCGTGACGCTCGCCGCCTTCACCGGCCTGTACGTGCTGCTGTGGTGGCTGCAGGCCCCGTTCTGGGCCTGGGCGCTCGCGTCCGTCGGCCTCGGGCTCGGGTTCACGTTCTTCTCCGGCGCGGTCGAGGCCTGGCTCGTCGACGCGCTGACGGCCACCGGCTACGCCGGCGACCTCACCGCGGTGTTCGGACGCGGCCAGGCCGTCACCGGCGCCGCCATGCTCGGCGGGTCGGTGCTGGGTGGTGTGATCGCCCAGGCCACCAACCTGGGGGTGCCGTTCGTGGTGCGGGTGGGCCTGCTGCTGGTCACGGTCGTCGTCGCGGCCCTGCTCATGCACGACCTGGGTTTCACGCCCGACAGGTCGGCGAAGACGCTGCCCGCGATGCGCGGCCTGCTCGACGCCTCGATCGAGCACGGGCTGCGCAACCGCCCGGTGCGCTGGCTCATGCTCACCTCGCCGTTCGTCGGCGGCGTCGGCGTGTACGCCTTCTACGCCCTGCAGCCGTACCTGCTCGAGCTCTACGGCGACCCCACCGCGTACGGCTTCGCCGGCGTCGCGGCCGCGGTCGTCGCCGGGGCGCAGATCCTCGGCGGCGTGCTCGCGCCGGTCGTCCGCCGGGTGGTGCCGCGCCCGACGACGGTGCTGCTCGTCGGTACCGCGCTGTCGACCGTCGCGCTCGTGCTGACCGGGCTGCTGCCCTCGCTGGCGGCGGTGCTCACCCTGCTGGTGCTGTGGGCGCTCACCGACGCCGCCGTGAAGCCGGTGCGGCAGTCGTACCTCAACGGCCTGATCCCCTCGAAGCAGCGTGCCACCGTGCTGTCGTTCGACTCGCTGCTGTCGTCGTCGGGCGGCGTGGTCGTCCAGCCGGTCATGGGCCGCGTCGGCGACGTGAGCGGGTACCCGCTCACCTTCGTCCTCAGCGGCGCGGTCCAGGCGCTCGCCCTCCCGTTCTACTGGCTCGCTCGCCGCGAGCAGCCCGGCCGCGAGCCCGTGGTCGCACCGGAGGCGGACGAGCGCACGACGGCGTGACCCACGGCACTGCTCGGTGCGGCTGCGGCATGAAGTTACCCACGGGTAGCATGGAGCCGACCTCACCCGGTGGACGAAGGAGACCCGCGTGCCCCGCACCGCCCACGACGTCGTGTTCGTCGACGGCGTCCGCACCCCGTTCGGCAAGGCCGGCCCCAAGGGCGTGTACGCCGAGACCCGCGCCGACGACCTCGTCATCGGCTGCGTGCGCGAGCTGCTGCGTCGCAACCCGAACCTGCCGCCCGAGCGCGTCGACGAGGTGGCCATCGCCGCCACCACCCAGATCGGCGACCAGGGCCTGACCCTCGGCCGGCTCACCGCGCTGCTGTCGGGCCTGCCGAAGACCGTCCCCGGCTACTCGATCGACCGCATGTGCGCGGGCGCGATGACCGCCGTGACGACCACCGCGGGCGGCATCGCGTTCGGCGCGTACGACGTCGCGATCGCCGGCGGCGTCGAGCACATGGGCCGCCACCCGATGGGCGAGGGCGTCGACCCCAACCCGCGGATCGTGTCCGAGAAGCTCGTCGACCCGTCCGCCCTCGTGATGGGCTCGACCGCCGAGAACCTGCACGACCGGTTCCCCGCGATCACCAAGCAGCGCTGCGACGAGTTCGCCGTGGGCAGCCAGACCAAGCTCGCGCAGGCCTACGCGGACGGCAAGATCCAGCCCGACCTCGTGCCCACCGCCGCCCGCTCCGCCGAGCAGGGCTGGGGCCTCGCCACCGTCGACGAGCCGCCGCGTCCCGGCACCACGGTCGACGACCTCGCCGCCCTGAAGACGCCGTTCCGCCCGCACGGCAACGTCACCGCCGGCAACGCGGCCGGCCTCAACGACGGCGCCACCGCGTGCGTGCTCGCCTCGGCGCAGGCCGCCGAGGAGCTGGGCCTCACCGCCAAGATGCGGCTGGTGTCGTACTCGTTCGTGGGCGTCGAGCCCGAGGTGATGGGCATCGGCCCGGTCCCGGCCACCGAGAAGGCGCTTCGCCAGGCCGGTCTCACCATCGACGACATCGGGCTGTTCGAGCTGAACGAGGCGTTCGCCGTCCAGGTGCTCGCGTTCCTCGACCACTTCGGCATCGCGCAGGACGACGAGCGCGTGAACCCGTGGGGCGGCGCCATCGCCACCGGGCACCCGCTCGCCTCGTCCGGCGTCCGGCTGATGACGCAGCTCGCGGCGCAGTTCGCCGAGAACCCCTCCGTCCGCTACGGGCTCACGGCGATGTGCATCGGCATCGGCATGGGCGGCGCGGTGATCTGGGAGAACCCCCACCACGCCGACTACGGGAAGGACGCCTGACATGACCACCACCACCGTCTCCCCCGACGACCTGGCCGCGCGCTCCGTCGACGAGCGCGTCACCTCGTTCCACGTCCGCGACGTCGCCCTGCCCGGTGACCTCGGCACGCTGGCGCTGATCACGATGGACAACGGCTTCGACCACACCAAGCCCACGACCTTCGGGCCCAACGGCCTGGTCTCGCTGCGCGCCGCGCTCGACGCGATCGAGCCGCGGGTCGCCGCCAGCGAGGTCGTCGCCGTGGGCGTCACCGGGAAGCCGTTCATCTTCGCCGTCGGCGCCGACCTCAAGGACGTCGGGACGCTCCAGGACCGCGAGCAGGCGCTCGCGATCGGCCGGTTCGGCCACGACCAGTTCCGCCGCCTGGGCGAGCTCGGCGTGCCCTCGTTCGCGTTCGTCAACGGCGCCACGATGGGCGGTGGCCTCGAGATCGCGCTGCACTGCACCTACCGCACGATCTCGTCGTCGGTGCCCGCGGTCGCGCTGCCCGAGTGCTTCCTTGGCCTGGTGCCCGGCTGGGGCGGCACGTACCTGCTGCCGCGTCTCATCGGCCCGGCCCCGGCGCTCGAGGTGATGGTCTCGAACGCGTTGAACCAGAACAAGATGCTGTCCGGCGTGCAGGCCGCGAAGCTCGGCATCGCCGACGCGCTGCTGGAGCCGGCCGACTTCCTCGCGGAGTCCGTCCGCTGGGCGGCGTCGGTGCTGTCGGGCGAGACGGTCGTCGAGCGCACCGACCACACCGCCGACGCCGAGGCGTGGGACGCCGCGGTGGGCGCGTCGACGAAGTTCGTCGCGGCCAAGCTGAACGGCGCCGCGCCCGCGCCGCTGCGGGCGCTCGAGCTCGTCGCGGCTGCGCGGACGAACGACCGCGACGCCGGGTTCGCCGCCGAGGACGACGCGCTGGCCGACCTCATCATGAGCGACGAGTTCCGCTCCGGCGTCTACTCGTTCGACCTCGTGCAGCGGCGCGCCAAGCGTCCCGTCGGAGCGCCCGACAAGGCGCTGGCGCGTCCGGTCACCAAGGTCGGCATCGTCGGAGCCGGGCTGATGGCGAGCCAGCTGGCGTTGCTGTTCGCACGCCGGCTGAACGTCCCGGTCGTGATGACCGACCTCGACCAGGGGCGCGTCGACAAGGGCGTGGCGTACGTGCACGCCGAGGTCGACAAGCTGCTCGGCAAGAAGCGCGTCTCCCCCGACGCCGCCAACCGGCTCAAGGCGCTCGTGACCGGCTCGACCTCGAAGGAGGGCTTCGCCGACGCGGAGTTCGTGATCGAGGCCGTGTTCGAGGAGATGTCGGTCAAGCAGCAGGTGTTCGCCGAGGTCGAGGCCGTCGTCTCGCCCGAGTGCGTGCTGGCGACCAACACCTCGTCGCTGTCGGTCTCGGAGATGGCGTCGCAGCTGCAGCACCCCGAGCGCGTGGTCGGCTTCCACTTCTTCAACCCCGTCGCGGTGCTGCCGCTGCTCGAGGTGGTGAAGGGCGAGCAGACCGACGACGCCTCCCTCGCCACGGCGTTCGCCGTCGGCAAGAGCCTGAAGAAGTCGTGCGTGCGGGTGGAGGACGCCCCGGCGTTCGTCGTGAACCGGCTGCTCACGCGCTTCCTCGGCGAGGTCATCGCGTCCACCGAGGACGGCACGCCCGTCGACGTCGCCGACCGCGCGCTGATGCCGCTCGGGCTCCCGATGTCGCCGTTCGTGCTCGTCCAGCTCGTCGGCCCCGCGATCGCGCTGCACACCGGCGAGACCCTGCACCGCGCGTTCCCGGAGCGGTTCGGCGTCTCGGCGAACCTGAAGGCGATCGTGGACGCCGGCAAGCCCGGCTTCTGGTCGTGGGACGAGCGCGGCAAGCCGTTCCTCGACGACGAGACCGCCGCGCTGCTCACGGTCGGCGACAGCCCGCAGACCGAGGAGCAGGTGCGCGAGCGCGCGCTGTCGGCCGTGGCCGAGGAGATCGGCCTGATGCTCGACGAGGGCGTCGTCGCCGAGGCGCAGGACATCGACCTGTGCATGATCCTGGGCGCCGGCTGGCCGTTCCACCTCGGCGGCATCACGCCGTACCTCGACCGGTCGGGCATCAGCGAGCGTGTGCTCGGCAGGCGGTTCCACGCCCCCGGTGTGGCCTCCGTCCCGGCCTGACGACCGCCGGCGCGACGCGCCACCACTTCGCCCCGGGGGCGAGGTGGTGGCGCTTGTCGTTGTGGCACAGGGATTGTCAGTGGTGGCGTCTAGTGTAGTGGCATGTCGGTGGGGGCCGTGGGTGGGCAGGGTGCGGGTGGTCTCGCGCTCGTCGAGCAGGGGTTGGACGACCTGCTCGGCACCCCGCTGTGGTCGCTGTCCGACGCCGAGGTGCGTGAGCGGATCGTGGCGATCACGGTGCAGGAGGCACGGCTGTCGGCGGCCAAGGCGGCGCTGCTGCGGGAGTCGGTGTCGCGGGAGGCGCCCGACGCCCGTGGCCGCCGCGGTGCGGTGACGAAGGCGGTGCTGACCGACCGGTGCCGCGTCTCGGGTGGGAGGGCGAAGGCCGACCTGGAGAACGCGGCGGTGACGTGTCCGGAGACCGGTGACCTGCGCGGGCTCGGCGCGGCGTGGACGGCCGGGCAGGTGACGCGTGAGCACGTCACCGTGGCGAGGGCGTGCCTGCAGCGGCTGCCGCGTCAGCTGGTGCGGGAGCGGCGGGACGAGGTCGACGCCGAGCTGACGAGGCGCGCGTCGACGTGGGATCCGCAGAGCGCGGAGGTGCTCGCCAACCACCTGCTCGACGCCCTGCTGCCCGACCGCGGCGACCGGTACGACGAGCACGCCCACGAACGCCGCCACGTCGCGGTGACGACGGACTCGACCGGGATGGTCCTGGTGTCCGGTCAGCTCGACGCCGCGGGTGGGCTGGCGTTCACCGCGACGCTGGACGCAATCGCCGAGTCCGACCGGCACGCCCGGCGCGAGGACGGTGACCCCGACGTGCGCTCGCGTGGTCAGCGTCGCGCGGACGCAGCCGTCACCATGGCTGAGCTCGCCGCCGCCCAGCTCGGTCTGTCCTCGCCGGGGAACGGGATCCGCGCGAGCGTGCCGCGGGTGGTCGTGCACGTCGACGCCGACCAGCAGAGCGCCACCACCACGACCGGGCAGCCCGTCTCTTCCGGGACGCTGGCCCGGCTGGTCTGCGACGCCGTCCTCGAGAAGGTCACACTGTCCTGCGGGCGGGTCGTCGCGATGGAGTCCCTCGGCCGGCTCGCCACCCCCGCCCAGCGGGCGGCCCTCGCCGCCCGGGACGGCGGGTGCGTGTGGCCCGGCTGCACCGCACCACCGAGCCTGTGCGAGGCGCACCACGTGATCTGGTGGTCCCGCGGCGGTCCGACCACCATCGACAACCTCGTGCTGCTCTGCACCCGGCACCACTCGGAGATCCACGCCCAACCCGACGACCTACCGCACGAACCGAACCGCGGCTGGCAGTTGCTCGTCCGCGACGGCCGACCCGTGTTCCGACCACCGGCGCACCACGGCTACCCACCAGGAACGCTGCTGCGCAACACCTTCCACGACGACGCCAGAGCAGCCCGCGCCACCGGGCGACGCTGGCGCGCGTCCGACGCCGATCCGCCGTGAGACGCGTCAGCTGCGGAGGACAAGGCGCTCGCGCCAGCGCGCCTGGACGGTGGCGATGGCGGCGTCGGACGCGGCGACGACGGCCAGCCCCGAGCGGGTGGGCCGCAGGATGCGCACGCGCCGGTCGGCGGGTCGCGCACCGGCTCGAGGAGTCCCCGCTCCTCGAGCGCGTCGGCGAACTCCCCCAGCGCCTGCTGGGTCATGCCGACGCGCTGCACCAGGTCGGTGAGCCGCAGGCCGTCGCGCGGCGTCATGCCCAGGAGCCGCAGCTGCGACGAGCGCAGCCCGGCACCCGCACGCGGCATCCGGGTGCTTCCGCAGCTCGGCGGTCAGCCTGCTCGAGCGCTACCGGGCCCTCCACCCCGCCTGAGCGCGCACGGGTCCGGGCACCACGGCGGACGCAGGAAGTGTGGTCCGTGGCCACACGTCGCCCGTCCCGATGCCGTCCTAGGTTCGTGCGCTGTGACGACGACGCCCACCCCCGCGCCCCCAGCGGCACCCGGCCCCGACCTCGGCGGCCGCACGGCGCTGGTGACCGGCGCGGCCAGCGGCATCGGCCGGGCCGTGGCCGTGCACCTCGCCGGTCTGGGCGCCAAGGTGCACGCGGTCGACCTGGACGCGGACGGACTCGACGACCTCGCCTCGACGACCGGCGGCATCGTGCCCGTCCGGTGCGACCTGTCGGACCTCGACGCGGTCGACCGGCTCCCCGGCGAGATCGACGTGCTCGTGAACAACGCCGGGCTGCAGCACGTCGCCCCGCTGCACGAGTTCCCGACCGAGCGGTTCTCGCTCATCCTGCGGGTCATGCTCGAGGCGCCGTTCCGGCTCGTGCGGCTCGCCCTCCCGCACATGTACGAGCAGGGCTGGGGACGCGTCGTCAACGTCTCGAGCGTGCACGGCGTGCGCGCCTCGCCGTTCAAGGCCGCGTACGTCACCGCCAAGCACGGGCTCGAGGGCCTGTCGAAGGTGGTGGCGCTCGAGGGCGCCGCCCACGGCGTCACCAGCAACTGCGTCAACCCGGCCTACGTGCGCACCCCGCTCGTCGACAAGCAGCTCGACGACCAGGCCGCCGCGCACGGCATCTCCCGGGAGGAGGTGCTCGAGCGCATCATGCTCGAGCCCGTCGCCGTCAAGCGTCTCGTCGAGCCGGACGAGGTGGCCGCGTTGGTCGCCTACCTGTGCGGGCCGGGCACCGACTCGGTGACCGGCACCTCGTTCGCCCTGGACGGTGGTTGGTCCGCGCACTGAGGACGCGGCGCCGCCCCAGACAGGCTGTCCCCCAGCACGATCCGACACACCGCGATGGAGTGAGACCGTGAGCCAGCACGCACCCACCCAGGACGCCACCGGCACCGCGCCGGGACGCACCCCGATCCGCAAGGTGGTCGCCGCGAGCCTCGTCGGGACCACGGTCGAGTGGTACGACTTCTTCCTCTACGGCGTCGCCGCCGCGGTCGTGTTCCCGACCGTCTTCTTCCCCGGCGACGACGACGGGACGCTGAAGTCCTTCGCCACCTTCGCCGTCGGCTTCGTCGCCCGCCCGGTCGGAGGCATCGTGTTCGGCCACTACGGCGACCGGCTCGGACGCAAGAAGCTCCTCGTCCTCAGCCTCGTGCTCATGGGTGTCGCGACGTTCGCCATCGGCCTGCTGCCCGGGTACGCCACCATCGGCGTGCTCGCGCCGCTCGGGCTGATCTTCCTCCGGCTGCTGCAGGGCTTCGCGCTCGGCGGCGAGTGGGGCGGCGCGGTGCTGATCGTGTCCGAGCACGGCGACGCTGCCCGGCGCGGCTTCTGGGCGTCGTGGCCGCAGGCCGGCGCCCCCGGCGGGCAGCTGCTCGCCAACGGCCTGCTCGCCCTGCTCGCCGTCGTGCAGACCGAGGCCGCGTTCCAGTCCTGGGGGTGGCGCATCCCCTTCCTGATGAGCGGCGTGCTCGTGCTCATCGGCCTGTACGTGCGGCTCCAGGTCGAGGAGTCGCCGGTCTTCCGCGAGGCCCAGGCGCGGGCCGAGCAGCAGGCCGCCGCCGACGGCGCCCGCGAGAAGCTCCCCGTGCTGCAGGTGCTCACGCACTACCCCCGCGAGGTGCTCACCGCGATGGGGGCGCGCTTCGCCGAGAACGTCTCGTACTACGTCTTCACCATCGTCATCACCAGCTACCTCGTGGCCCGCTACGGCACCTCGACCCAGTTCGTGCTCGGCGCCGTCCTGATCGGCGCGGCGGTGCACTTCGTCACGATCCCGGTCTGGGGCGCGCTGTCGGACCGCCTGGGCCGCAAGCCCGTCTACCTGTTCGGCGCCGTCGGCGTGGCCGTCTGGGCGTTCGCGTTCGTCGCGCTGATCGACACCCGCAGCTTCGCCCTCACCGCGGTCGCCGTCACCGTCGGCCTGGTGCTGCACGGCGCCATGTACGGGCCGCAGGCCGCCTTCCTGTCCGAGCTGTTCGGCACCAAGGTGCGCTACTCCGGCACCTCGCTCGGGTACCAGCTCGCCTCGGTGCTCGCCGGCGGCCTCGCACCGTTCGTCGCGACCTGGCTGCTCGGCGTCAGCGGCGACGGCTGGCTCATCGCGGCGTACGTCGCGGCGTCCGGCCTGCTCTCGGTCGTGGCCGTGGCCGCCTACCAGGAGACCCGCAGCCGCGACCTCGCCGCGGACGACGGCGTCCGGGCGGTGCACGGTCGCTGACACGACCGCCGCGCGGCCGGAGGCGGGCTGGCACGATCGGGACGTGACCCGCTCCCCCGCCCCGGCGCTGCAGCTGTTGCGCCTGCTGGCCGAGGACGCGCCGGCGCACGACGTCGAGCAGCAGGCGCACCTGCTCGCCCTCGGTCTGGACGAGTCCGACGGCGCCGACGTGCGCGACCTCGCGCTGCGGATCAAGGACCTGCTCGACAGCCGGCGCCGCCGCGAGGGCGAGCTCGCCGCCCTGGTCGACACCGCCCGCGAGCTCGCGACGGCGCAGGACCCGGGCAGCGTCCTCGACGCGATCGTGCGCCGCGCCCGCAGCCTGCTCGGCACCGACATCGCCTACCTGACGCTCTACGACGCCGACCGCGGCGACACGATCATGCGGGCGACCGCCGGGTCGGTGTCGGCGGCGTTCCAGCGGGTGCGGCTGCCCCTCGGCGCCGGGCTCGGTGGGCTCGTGGCGCAGACCCGTCAGCCCTGGTGGACCGACGACTACCCGAACGACCAGCGTTTCCGCCACACCGGCGAGATCGACTCCGCCGTGGGCGAGGAGGGCCTGGTCGCGATCTGCGGCACGCCCCTGCTCGTCGACGACGAGTTCGTGGGCGTGCTCTTCGCGTCCAACCGGGTGCGGCGCCCGTTCAGCGCCGATGAGGTCGCCCTGCTCGGCAGCCTGGCCACGCTGGCCGCGGTCTCCCTCGTCCAGACCCGGACGCTCGCGGAGGCGCGCTCGTCGTCCGCGAGCATCTCCAAGGCGGCCGAGGCGCACGACCGGTTCGCCGCCGTGGTGCTCGAGGGCGGCGGGGTCGACGACGTCACCGCCGTGCTGCGCGACCTGCTCGGCGGCTGGGTGGTGGTGCTCGACGCCGACGGCCGCCGCGCGGTCGCGCACGGCCCCGCGCCCGGCACCACGGGCGCCCCCGGCGACCCCGACCCGCTCGCCGACCACCCGGTCGTCCGGCGCTGCGTGACGACCGGGCGGCTCGCCGACGGCGCGGTCGTCGCCGCCGTCCCCGCGACCGCCTCCGGCGAGCGGCTCGGCACCCTCGTGCTCGCGCCGCCGGCCCCGCTGGACGGTGGCGAGCGCCGCATCGTCGAGCGCGCCGCCGTCGTCGCCGCGCTGGTGCTGCTGTTCCGGCGCCAGGCGGCGGAGGCCGAGCAGCGGGTGCGCACCGACCTGCTGTCGGACCTGCTCGACCACGACGGCGGCGACGGCCCCGACCTCGACGCGCTGCGGGAACGCGGCCGGCTGCTCGGGGTCGCCCTCGACGACGAGCACGTCGTCGCCGTCTGCACCGTCGACCCCTCGGCGCTGCGCCCGGTCGCGCTGTCGGCGTCGTCGGTGCTGGGCGGCCACGGCCTGGTCGCCGTGCACCGCGGCCACGTCGTCGTGCTGGTGCCCGGCACCCACCCGCTCGCGCACGACGGCGCGTCCGCCGCCGCGGCGCAGCTGGCCCGGCGGCTCGGCCGGCCCGCCCCGGTGACCGTCGGCGCCGCCGGTCCCGTCGTCCCGACCCACGGCCTCACCGACGCCTGGGACGAGGCCCGGCGCACGAGCCAGGCCCTCGTCGCGATCGGGACGCCGGGTCGCGGCGCGGCCGCCGCCGACCTCGGCTTCGCCGGCCTGGTCGTCGGCGAGCACCCGGACGTCGCCGGCTACCTGCGCACCCAGCTCGGCCCGGTCCTGGACTACGACCGCGCCCGCGGCACGGAGCTCGAGCGCACGCTGCGCGCCTACTTCCGCGCCGGCGGCTCGCCCCGGCACGCCGCGACGACGCTGCACGTGCACGTCAACACCGTCACCCAGCGCCTCGACCGGGTCCGCGCGCTCATCGGCGACGACTGGCAGGCACCGGAGCGCGTGCTCGAGCTGCAGCTGGCGCTGCGCCTGCGCGAGGTGCTCGGCACCTGACGACGGTCGTCAACCGGGTGGTTGACGACGCGGGTCGGTCGCGCGTAGGTTCACAACCGATCGGTTGAACACGACGAGGGCGGTGGGCGGTGGCGCAGCAGCTGGACCGGGTGTTCGCGGCGCTGGCCGACCCCACCCGGCGCGACCTGGTGGCCCGGCTGGCCACCGGCGGCGACGCCACCGTCGGCGAGCTGGCGGCCCCGTACGACGTGAGCGTCCAGGCGGTCTCCAAGCACCTCAAGGTGCTCGAGGAGGCCGGCCTGGTCACCCGCAGCCGCGACGCGCAACGGCGTCCGGTGCACCTGCAGGCCGAGGTGCTCGACCTGATGACCAAGTGGATCGAGCGGTACCGGCGCGAGGCGCAGGACCGCTACGAGCGGCTGGACGACGTCCTCGCCGCGATGGACACCGGTACCGCCGGCAGCGGCGAGCGAGAAGGAGCAGCGTCATGACCACCACCCCCACGGCCCGCCCGGCCGTGCACCAGGCCACCATCACCGCGCCCGAGGGCCTGCCCGTCCTCGAGGTCGTCCGCGAGTTCGACGCGCCGGTGGCCGCCGTCTTCCGCGCCCACACCGACCCCGAGCTCGTCGTGCGCTGGATGGGACCGCGCTCGGTCACGATGCACCTCGACCACTGGGACGGCGTCACCGGCGGCTCGTACCGCTACCACGTGACCCACCCGGGCGGGGAGGAGCACTTCTACGGCGCGTTCCACGAGGTGCGGCCGGACGAGCGGCTGGTGCAGACCTTCACCTGGACCGGCGCGCCGGACGGCGTCAGCCTCGACACCCACTACTTCGAGGACCTCGGGGACGGCCGCACCCGGCTGCGCGTCGTCAGCGTCGTCGAGACCGTCGAGGGCCGCGACCAGATGGTCGCCAGCGGCATGGAGACCGGCATCCGCGAGGGCTACGAGAAGCTGGACGAGATCCTCGCGGCGAGCAGCTCGACGGCAGCCGGGGCCAGCACCACGTCGTAGTGGTTCGTGCCCGGCACGTGCTCGACGTCGACGGCGCCGGGCAGCTCGAGCCCGGCGATGCGCGACTCGTCGTAGAGGCCCTGCGGCTCGTCGAGCAGACCACGCTCGGCCCACAAGAACCGTACGGGCACACCGGCTGTCGCAGCAGCGGCGCCCGCGCCGTGCACCTCGGGCTCGAGCATCAGCCCGGCACCGTCGGTGCGCACGCCGTCCAGGACGCACGACGAGCGCCAGGCGTCCCCCTCGCGCACGAGGTCGTGCGCCAGGTAGGCGCGGACGACGGCGCCGGCCGGTGAGCGCAGCGCCGGGCCGAGCGCCGGGTGGTGGCCGAAGAAGGCCAGGTAGTCGTCGGGCCCGTCGAAGGTCATCGAGAGCCGTTGCAGCGCAGGGCCGAGCACGGCGCCGAGCATCGCGTCGACGTCGTCGCCCGAGGTGCCCGGCGCGAGCGGGAAGGCGAAGCCGCCGTCGACGAGGACGGCCTGCTCGACCCGCTCGGGGTGGCGGGCCGCCAGCACGGCTGTCACGAACGCGCCCATCGAGTGGCCGACGACGACGGCGCGCTCGACCTCGAGTGCGTCGAGCACCGCGACCAGGTCGTCGGCGTGCCGCCCCACCCCGTACGGCCCGCCGACCCCGCGCGAGGCCGCCCGCCCGCGCAGGTCGGGCGCCCACACCGTGGCCCGGCCGGCGAGCCGCTCGGCGACCGCCGCCCACGACAGCCCGTTCGCCGTGATGCCGTGCACGGCCAGGACGGTCGGACCGTCGCCCTCGGCGAGGCGGTGCACGGCGAGCCGCCCGCCCGGGACGTCGACGTGCAGGTCGGGCACCCGCTGCAGCTGTTCCACGACGGCAGTCTCCACGTCGGCCGTCCTCCTCCGCCACGCCGGGACGCCGGCGCGTGCTGCGCCGTTCGGGCGACCCCTCACCCGTCCGGTCGACCCCGGGGCCCCGTCCCTGGGCCCGGAGGGCGTCGGCCGCTTACCGTTCACCACGTGGCGGAGGTGGACCGCGGCGGCGACGCCGGACGCGAGCAGGGCTCAGCCCCCTCGCGCCGTCGCCAGCGCCTGCGCCGGGCGGTCCTGGCCGCCAGCGTCCTGCACGACGTCGACGTCGCCACCGAGTCCCACGGCGTCGTGCTCGACGGGCACCGTCCGGTCACGCTCTCCTGGGACGACGTCGCGCGCGCGCACGGCGACACCCCCGGCGACCTCGCCCACCTGCGGCTCGGACGCTGGCTGCGGCTGCACCGCCTGGTCGCCGAGCTCGGACCCGCCGTGCAGGACCTGCGGCCCGCCGCGCGCCTGCTCGCCCTGCCGGTCGGCCACGTCGAGCACCCCGGCGAGGGCTGGACCCTGCACCGCCCGATGGGCGGCGCGCTGGAGTGCGGTCTGGCGATGACGGGCGTGCTCGGCGACCCGGACGAGGTGGTGGCCCTGCCGCCGTCGGTCGTGCGCGAGGCCGGCATCCCGCTGCGGGTCTGGTGGCCCGGTGTCGTCGACCACGCCTCGACGATGGGCCACCTCGCCGTCGAGCGGCTGCGCCGCGACACCCAGCGTCCGGTGCGGGTGCCGGACGAGGTGGTCGACACCCAGCTCGTGCTGCGGCCGGTAGGTGGTATCGACGTGCCGACGCTGCTGGCGACGCACGTCGTGCGCCGCTACCTGGCCTCCTCGGACGGCTCCGGCATGCGGGCCGCCGCGGTGCCGATGCGCTCGCGCGGCTGGTACGACCTGTCGCGCATCGACCCGGCGTTCGTCGCGGCGGCCTGGTCGGCCACCGACGACCTCGACAAGGGGCTGCCGCGGCCGCTGCTGGTGACGGCCGACGAGGTCGCGCTCGCCCCCGTGGCGCCGGCGGGCTCACCCACCCGCATCCACCTGCCCGAGCAGGTGCGCCGCTTCGTCTGACGGCCTCGGCCCCGGGCTCAGCCCTGGTCGAGCACGCCCTGCTCTGCCACGGGCTGCTGGCGCGCGACCCGGCCCGCGACGTCGCGCGCGACCGCCTGCGCGGTGAGGCCGACCCGCTCGAGCACCTCGGCGCGCGAGCCGTGGTCGTGGAACCCGCAGGGGATGCCGACGTCGTGGAGCGGCACCTCGACGCCGTGGTCGCGCAGCTCCTGGGCCAGCCGGGCGCCGACGCCGCCGACCCGGACGCCGTCCTCCAGCGTGACGACCAGACCGTGCCCGGACGCCAGCTCGACCAGCGCGGGGTCGACCGGGAGCACCCAGCGCGGGTCGGCGACGGTGGCCGAGATGCCCTGCGCAGCAAGCCGCTTCGCCACGTCGAGCGCCATCGTCGCGAGCGACCCGACCGCGACGACGAGCACGTCCGAGCCCTCGCCGCGCGCGAGCACGTCGACCCCGCCGACCCGTTCGAGCGCGTCGATGTCGTCGGGCACGGAGTCGCGGGCGATGCGCAGCACCGTGGGGGCGTCGTCGACGGCGACCGCCTCGTTCAGCTCCTCGACCAGGCGGGTGGCGTCGCGGGGTGCGGCCACGCGGACGCCCGGCACGACCTGGAGCACCGACAGGTCCCACATGCCGTGGTGGCTCGCGCCGTCCGGGCCCGTCACGCCGGCGCGGTCGAGGACGAAGGTGACCCCGGCGCCGTGCAGGGCGACGTCCATGAGCACCTGGTCGAAGGCGCGGTTGAGGAAGGTGGCGTAGATGGCGACCACCGGGTGCATGCCGGTGAAGGCGAGGCCCGCGGCGCTCGTGACGGCGTGCTGCTCGGCGATGCCGACGTCGAAGACGCGCTCGGGGAACTCGGCGGCGAACCGGTGCAGCCCGGTCGGGATCATCATCGCGGCCGTGATCGCGCAGACGTCGTCGCGGCGTCGGCCGATCTCGACCAGCTCGGCGGAGAACTCGGAGGTCCACGACCGGCCCGAACCGCTCACCGGCACACCGGTCTCGGGGTCGATGACGCCGACGGCGTGGAACTGGTCGGCCTCGTCGGCGATCGCCGGCGGGTAGCCCTTGCCCTTGACGGTGATGGCGTGCACGAGGACCGGCCCGCCGAACGACTTCGCTTGGCGCAGCGCGCGTTCCATCGCGTGGACGTCGTGGCCGTCGACCGGGCCGATGTACTTCAGGCCGAGGTCCTCGAACATGCCCTGCGGCGCGACGACGTCCTTGATGCCCTTCTTCACGCCGTGCAGCGCCTCGAACGCGAGCCGTCCGGGCGGGCCGCTGCGCTGCAGGGTGCTCTTGCCCCACTCGAGGAAGCGCTCGTACCCGCGGGTGGTGCGCAGGGTCGACAGGTGGTGGGCGAGCCCGCCGATGGTGGGCGCGTAGGAGCGCTCGTTGTCGTTCACCACGACGACCAGCCGGCGGTCGTGGCCGGTGGCGATGTTGTTCAGCGCCTCCCAGGCCATGCCGCCGGTGAGCGCACCGTCGCCGATGACGGCGACGGTGTGCCGGTCGTGCTCGCCGCGCAGCGCGCGCCCCTTGGCGATGCCGTCGGCCCACGACAGCGACGACGACGCGTGCGAGCTCTCGACGACGTCGTGCACCGACTCGGCCCGGCTGGGGTAGCCCGACATGCCGCCGGCGGCGCGCAGCCGGGAGAAGTCGTGCCGGCCCGTGAGCAGCTTGTGCACGTAGGACTGGTGCCCGGTGTCGTAGACGATCGCGTCGCGCGGCGAGTCGAACACCCGGTGCAGGGCGATCGTCAGCTCGACGACGCCCAGGTTCGGCCCGAGGTGGCCGCCCGTGCGGCTCACCGCCTCGACCAGGAAGGTGCGGATCTCCTGGGCCAGGGCGGGCAGCTGCTCGGGGCGCAGCGCCTTGACGGCGTCCGGGCCCGTGATGCCGGGCAGCAGGCTCACGTCGTTCCTTCGGGGTCGGGGGCGTGCGCGGATGCGGTCGAGTCTAGGCGCCGGTGCCCGGTGCGGCCGCCGCACCCGGGCCCGGACGTGTGCGGGTCCGGTGCATGACGCGTGCGCGGCCGCCCGGGAGCGCGCCCGGGATCAGAGCCGCGGGACGAAGACCTGTCCCCGCAGCGCCCGCTCGACCAGCTGGACGGCGTGCGCCGTGGCGTCGAGGCGGCGCTGCTCGGCGTCCAGCACCTCGAGGCCCTCCGCGACCACCGCCGACGGCAGGTACCCCGCGAGGTCGGCGCGCAGCGCGGCGCGCGCGGCCTGGGCACCGGCGTGCTGCGCCGACACGTGGCGTGCGGCGAGCCGCACGAGCAGCAGGGGGTGGCGGACCAGGACGGGGTGGCCGCGGTACTCGGGCGGGCACAGGTCGAGCAGCCACGCCGTCGCCCGCCGCTCCCACCCGGGGACGCCGGGGGGCGGGACCTGGCCGGGCCAGCCCGGCGGTGCGTGGGCCACCGACGGGCTCAGTGGCCGCCGCCGGCCGCGACCCCGGCGCCGGCGGGCACCGGCAGCCGCGAGGACAGCACGAGCGCGAGCGCCCCGAGGGTCTCGGCCCGGCGCCCGAGGCGGCTCGGGACGATCTCGACCTGCCCGAGGGTGCCGGGCTTGGCCATCCGGTCCACCGCGGCGCGCACGGGCGCGAGCAGCAGCTCGCCCGCCTCCGCGAGCTGGCCGCCGATGACGACCACCTCGGGGTTCAGCACGTTGCACAGCTGCCCCACGGCGTGCCCGATCGCCTGCCCGGCGTCGGCGACGACGCGCTTGCACCCGGCGTCGCCGGCCAGCGCCCGGGCGACCATCTGGGCCGGGTCGAGCCGGCCCTGGGTGGGCTCGAGCAGACCGAGCAGGTGGCCGGAACCGGCGACGGTCTCGAGGCAGCCGCGGTTGCCGCAGCGGCACACCGTCCCCGACTCGACGACGGTGACGTGACCCACCTCGCCCGCGCTGCCCCGGGCACCCCGGTAGAGCCGGCCGTCGAGCACGAGACCGGCGCCGACGCCGGAGGCGACCTTCAGGTAGATGGCGTGCCGCCGCCCGCGCGCGGCGCCCCACGCCACCTCGCCCAGCGCGCCCGCGTTCGCGTCGTTCTCGACCAGGACCGGCGCCTCCCAGGCCTGCTCGAAGCGGGCCCGCACGTCGGTGCCGACCCAGCCGGGCAGGATCGACGGCGTCCCGATGCGGTGGGTGCGCTCCTCGACGGGACCGGGGACGGCCACCCCGACGCCGAGCACGTCGTCGGCGCCGAGCTCGTCGAGCAGCTGGGTGCCGAGCGCGCGCGAGGCGTCGACCACGGCCTCGACCGAGGAGTCGGCGTCGAGCTCGACGACGCGCTCGGCGAGCACCTGGTGGGCGAGGTCGGACACCGCCACGCGCACGTGGGTGTGGCCGACGCCGATTCCGACGACCAAGCCGTTCTCGCGTGCCAGCCCGATCACCTTGCCGCGACGGCCGGCGCCGTCGGCCAGCACCTCGAGCCGGCCGGTGCCGGTGAGCTCGCGCACGATCGTCGACACCGTCGCGGCGGACAGGCCGGTGCGGCGGGCCACCTCGGCCTGGGTGAGCTGGCCGTGCAGCCGCAGCACCGACACCACCCGCTCGCGGTTCGCGAGTCGAAGCGATGACGGTGAGCCCGGCGCCCTTGCCTTCACAAACCGAATGGAACCGTCCCGCCCGAGCGGCGTCAAGCGTCGCGCTCGACGACCCAGTCGAGGCCGGCGCCCTCGGCGCGGACCACCTCGCCCGCGGCGTCGACCTCGACGGTGCACGGCTGCCCGGCGACCAGCAGGCCCTCGACCCGCAGGGCCCCCACCGGGCTCGGCCGCAGCGGCCGCAGCACGGCCCGACCAGCCGGGACGTCGACGCGCAGCCCGAGCAGCACCTGCAGCACGGCCGGGGCGGTCGCGACCGACCAGGCCTGCGGCCGGCACGCCGCGGGGTACGGCACCGGGACGCCGACCTCGTCGCGCGCGTCGCCCGACCACAGCTCGGGCAGCCGGTAGGACCACGCCTCCGCGGCGGCGACCAGGCCGTCGACGAGGCCGCGCCCGTGCTCGCCGAGCCCGGCCCGCGACAGCGCCTGCAGCGTGATCGCCGTGTCGTGCGGCCAGACCGAGCCGCAGTGGTAGCTGAGCGAGGAGTACGCGCCGGACGTCGTCGACATCGTGCGCAGCCCGAACCCCGAGTCGTTGTCGGGACGGGCGAGCAGCGCGGCGACCGCGGCCTCCTCGTCGGCGCCGAGCACGCCGGTGCCGGGCAGGTGGCCCACGTTGCTGGCCAGGGCGTCGACGGGTGCCTTCGCGCCGTCGAGCGCCATCGCCGGGTAGCGGCCGTGCGCGTCGTCGTGCACCCAGAACGCCTCGTGGAACCGCGACCGCAGCCGGGCGGCCGCCTCGCGGTACGCCTCGGTGCCGCTCTCGCCGAACGCCTCGAGCAGGTCGGCGCCGTGCAGCAGCGCCTCGTGGGCGTACCCCTGCACCTCGGCCAGCGCGATCGGCGGCTCGGCCTGCCGGCCGTCGGCGAACCGGACGGAGTCGCCGCTGTCCTTCCACCCCTGGTTCGCCAGGCCGGTGCCCTCGGTGTCGACGTACTCGAGCAGCCCGTCGTCGTCGGCGTCGCCCGGGCCCGCGACCCAGTCGAGCGCCGCGCGGGCCGCCGGCAGCAGCGCCCGGACGTCGTCGTCGGGCAGGCCCCAGCGCCAGGCGTCGTGCAGCAGGCAGACGAACAGCGGCGTGGCGTCGACGGTGCCGTAGTACACGGGCGGCAGGTGGGTGCCGGTGCCGTCGACGACGAGCTCGGCCCGCCGCAGCTCGTGCAGCACCTTGCCCGGCTGCTGCTGGCTCGCGCGCTCGTCGACGGCGCCCTGCAGACCGGCCAGCACCCGCAGCGTCCCGGCGGCCAGCTCGGTGCCGAACGGCAGCGACAGCCGCGCGGCCCACAGGCTGTCGCGACCGAACAGCGTGAGGTACCAGGGCGAACCGGCGGCGGCGAACACGTCGTCGGGCCGGCCGGTGCGCGTCATCCGGAGCGCGTCGAGGTCGGCGGCCGAGGCCTCGAGCCAACGGGCGAGCCGCGGGTCGTCGGCCACCACCCGCGGCACCTCGCCCTCGCGCGGCGGCGCGGCGGCCACGACGCCGCCGGTGTCGACGACGTCGAGCACCCAGGACGCGGTCACCGACGTGCGCGGCTCGAGCCGCACCCGGCGCGCCAGCTCGATCCCGCCGTCGGTCGCCGCGAGGTCGAGTCCGTCCACGTGCAGCGTGGCGGTGACGTCGTCACCCGCCCAGGTGCCGACGCCGTCGGCGACGTCGGCCGGCACCGGCTCGCCCGCACCGCCGGCCTTGAGGACGTCGACCGCGGCCAGGTCGGCGGCCAGCCGCACCCGCAGCACCGCCTCGACCGGCTCGCGCGCGGTCGACGCGAGGACGAGCCGCTCCTCGACCCGGCCCGGCCGCACGCTGCGGAACCGGTCGACCCGGACGGTGGGGTCGGGCGCGTGGTCGCCCAGCTGCCGCAGCAGCCCGGTGAAGCGGTAGCCGGACGCACCCTGCGGCGCCGACGAGATCGGTTCGGGCTCCTCGCCGTCGACCGTCACCACGGCCTCGGACAGCACCCGCAGGTCGGCGTGCAGCACGCCCTGCGCGCCCTCGGCCCGGATCTGCCCGTCGGGCCCGGACGCGACGACGGTGGGGGCGGCCAGGCAGGTGGCGAGCTCGTGCAGCGCCGGCTGCAGGCGGCGCCGGGACGTGGTCATGCGGGCTCCCTCCCACCCGGGACGGGACCGTCCCGGCAGGTCGCATCTTGACAGGTGGCCCCGACTCGCTGAGGATCCGTGGCAACGATTTGATCGATCAAATCGCTGAGGGACACCCCACCACACCGGGTCGGGGACGCACCAGTCCCCCGAGCGCAGCGACGGAGGTGCGCGTGAGCAGGACGACGCTCGACTCGGTCGCCGAGCGCGCCCGGGTCAGCCGCCAGACCGTGTCGAACGTCCTGAACGCCCCCCACCTGGTGCGCGAGGACACCGCCCGTCGCGTCCGCGAGGCGATCGACGAGCTCGGCTACCGGCCCTCCCGCGCGGCCCGGCAGATGCGCACCCGCCGCTCCATGCTGCTGGGGCTGCGCCTCGAGCCCGACCGCGGCGGCATCAACGGCGCCGTGCTCGACCGCTTCCTGCACGCCGTCGTCGAGGCCGCGCAGGGGCACGGGTACCGCGTCGTGCTCTTCACCGCCGACGACGACGAGGCCGAGATGGCCTCGTACGCCGACCTGCTCAGCGCCGAGGAGGCCGACGGGTTCGTCCTCACCAGCACCCACCACGGCGACCCGCGCACCCGGTGGCTCGCCGACCGCGGCGTCCCGTTCTCCACCTTCGGCCGCCCGTGGGGCGCCACCGACCAGCACCACTCCTGGGTCGACGTCGACGGTGCAGCCGGCACCCGGGCGGCCGTCGACCACCTGGTCGCGCAGGGGCACCGGCGCATCGGCTTCGTCGGCTGGCCGTCCGGCTCCGGCGTCGGCGACGACCGGCGCGAGGGCTGGCGCTCCGCGGTGCGCGCCGCCGGGCTGCCCGCGGGCCGCGAGCTGCAGGTCGCGGTCGAGGACGGCGCGGACGACGTCGGCGCGCAGCGCCCGCGGGCTGAGGTTGACG
>NZ_BAAHAF010000063.1:0-2511 GCF_054777815.1 Angustibacter speluncae
TGCTCGACGGCGGCGGCCAGCGCCGGGTCGGGCGCGCTGACCGCGTTGGGGACCACCACGACGTCGGCGCCCGCACCGCCCGCCCAGGCGATCGCCTCGGCGAGCCGACCGACCCCGGCGGACTCCTTCGACCCGCCGGGCTGCTCGGAGCCGTCGGCCACGTACCAGCGCACCGGCAGCACCTGCGCCTGCGGCGCGACCCCGACGAGGCCGGAGCCGTCGACGCGCCGACCCGCGACGACGGTGGCGAGCACGGTGCCCTCGTCGACGGTGGTGGTGCGGCCGGTCGGGTCGGTGTCACCGGGGACGAACGAGCGGCCGGGCACCACGGCGCCGTCGAGGTGGGCGTTCGCGGCGTCGACACCCGCGTGCACGACGGCGACGGTGACGCCCTGCCCGAGCGAGCCCCGGTCCCACGCGTCGGCCACCGACATCGCCGCGAGCGCCGACGGCGTGCGGGTGACGAAGGCGTCGACGTCGTCGTCGCACCGCGGCTCCGGGGCCGGGGTCGAGGAGGCCGCCACGGGTGCGGCGCCGACCGGCAGCAGCACCGCGGCCGCGACGAGCACCGCAGCCGCGCGGCTGCGCATCAGCCGTCCTCCGCGACGACCTCGGCCGCCTCGACGCTGAGCGCCGGCCCGTCGCCCAGCGCCCCGACCCAGGCGAGCGGCACCAGCGTCGGCGCGACCGTACGGTAGCCGAGGCGCGCGGCGACCTCGTCCGCACCCGGGTCGAGGGCGTAGCGGGTGCCGGTGGCGTCGACGAGGTAGAGCGTGCCGGCGCTGCTGGACCCGCTGACCGCGCGGACGAGCGCGCCGCTGCCGCGGTCGACGCGCACGCCCGTCGTGCCGTCCGGGACGGCCTGCTCGCCCGGGGTGGCGAGCTCGACGACCGGCGGGGCGTCCGGCTCGGCCGTGAGCAGCGCGCAGGTGGCCGGGCCCTCGAACGGCTCGGGGACGACCGCGGGCCAGCTCGCCGGGTACGGCGCCGGCGCGGTCGGGATCCCGGCGATCTCGGCCTGGGTCGCCGCGACCGGCGCCGTGGCCGAGACGACCTGCCGCAGCTGCCACGCCACGTCGGTGAGCTCGGCCAGCCCGTCGGCGGTGAGCAGGTAGCGCCGGGCCGACGTGCCGGCGCCCACCTCGTAGACGGTGCCGACCGGCGACCCGTCGGCCCCGGCGCCGTCGTAGGCCGCGCCGTCACCGGCGACGCCGAGGGGGGCGAGCGGGTCGAGCTCGGGGAACAGGTCGAGCCAGGACCCCGGGACGGGCACGGGCGTGACGCCGTCGAGCCCGAGCGGTCGCAGCACCGCGGTGGCGTCGGCGGCGGGCACCAGGTACCGGCCCTGCGCCCACAGCACCCAGGTCTGGCCGTTCACCGTGACCACCTGCGCCACGCCGTCGCCGGTCGCGATGACGTCGGGGTCGCGCGCGAGCCGCAGCAGGGTGCGCTGCTCGCCGTCGAGGCACGAGGTCCACCCCGAGCCCACCAGGGCGTCGGCCCCGGGCAGGGTGTCGGGTGCGCCGTCGATGCCCACCGTCTCGCCGATGCGCTTGTCGGCCAGCTCCGACGACGGGACGAGCAGCACCTCGAAGTCGCCCTCCGGCAGCAGCAGCCGGGCCGAGGCGGCGTTGAGCACCGGGTGCAGCACGCCGTCGCCCAGCACCACGTACCGGGCCGCGGTGTCCTTGCTGACGATGAGCTTGTCCTGGTCCCAGTCTTCGCGCAGGCCGGGTCGCAGGTAGCCGACCACGACGGCGCCGAGCATCACGAGCACGGCGAGGACGGCGCCCGCGACCACCGCGCGGCCCGGCTTCGCCGGCTCGACCTCGCGACCGCCGGGCGCCCCGGACAGGAACGCGGTGACCAGGCGGCGGCGGTTGTAGGAGTGCGCCTCGACCAGCTCGCGCTTGGACGCCACCGGTCAGCCGCCGGTGCCGGGGAGGAAGCCGAGGGCCGCCACGACCAGCGGCAGCAGGCTCACCAGCGCGACGCCCTCGACCAGGTCGCCGAGCCGGGCGAGCCGCACGCTCGGGGTGCGCGGCAGCGCGGCGACCACCAGCAGCACGCCGGCCACGGCGACCAGCACGGCGGCCAGGACGGTGCGCCAGCCCGGGTGCAGCACGAGCGCCGACGCCACCGCCGCCAGCAGCGCGAGGGTGGCGCCGGCGAAGCCGGTGAGCACCTCGACCCGGGCCCGGTACTGGCGGGTCCGCAGCGCGAGCGCCGCGGCCGACACCACCACGACGGCGAAGCCGAAGACGCCGAGACCCACCAGCTGCCAGGTCGACACCAGCAGCACGAGCACGACGGTGACGGTCAGCGACACCAGCAGGGTGCGACCGAGCCGCACCTGCCGGTCGACGTCGCCGCGGTCGAGCGGGACGGGGTCGGCGAGCAGGTCGCCGTCGCTGCGGGGCTGCGGCACCTGCAGCGAGGTCGTGGCGACCGCGGCCCACGGCACCACGGCACCGGCGACGACGGCGAGGGCGGCGCCGACCGCCGCGGCCG
>NZ_BAAHAF010000064.1:0-22169 GCF_054777815.1 Angustibacter speluncae
CGCGCCCCGGCCCCGGCCGCGGAGACCGCCCCGGAGCTGCCGAGCCGCACGCCGGCCGCCCCGGTGCCCGCGCCCGACCCGGTCGTGCCGGCCCAGCGCCGCGACCCGAGCGAGGCCCGTCCCGGCCTGTTCACCGGCTTCCGCGCCCGTCGCGCCGAGGCCGTGGGCCGCTCGGTCGTGCCCGAGACCGCCGGCGAGGACGAGCCGTCCGCCGAGGTCGCGCAGCTCGACGACACCGCGCTCACCGCGCCGGTCGTCGACGAGGTCCCGTTCGTGGCCGAGCTCGAGCCCGAGCCGGTCGCCGTGGTCGAGCCCGAGCCGGTGCCCGTCCTGGAGCCCGAGCCGGTCGTCGAGGCCGTCGTCGAGCCCGAGCCGGAGCCCGAGCCCGAGCCGGTCGCGGCCCCCGCGCCGGTCGAGCAGCCGGTCAGCCGCCGCAGCGCGTCCAGCGAGCTCACCGCGCTGGCCGCCGCCCAGCCGGCGACGGCCGCAGCGCCCGCCGAGCCCGCCGCGGCCCCCGCGCCGGTGTTCTCCAGCGCGACCGCGATGGACATCCTCCCGGGTGCCGGCGGACGGGGTCGTGGTCTCAAGCGCCGCGGCCGCGGTGCGGTCCCGGAGGCCGAGGGCCAGCCGAACCGGGTCACGTACCCGACGATGACCGTGGCCGACCTGGCCGCGACCGCCGAGTCCGACGTCCCGGAGGCCTACACCCCGGTGATGGCCGCGACCTCGACCCCGCTGCCGTCGGCCGCCGCGCCGGCAGCGCCGGTGGGCGAGCCGGTCGCCGAGGTCACGCCGACCCAGGCCGTGCAGGGTGCGGGCGACGTCCTGCGCCAGCGCTCGGCGATGGCGTCGATCGCGCTGAGCGAGCTGTCGGCCCTGTCGTCGTACCGCCCCGAGGGCGGCTCGGCACCGGCGGCCGCGGCCGCCGCCCCCCTGGCCCGCCGCACCCGCGGCGCCACGGCGGCCGCCGAGGTCACCCAGACCTCGGCCGCCGTGCCCAACCGTCCCGGCCGGACGGCCGCCGACGTCCGCAGCATGCTGTCGGGCTTCCAGGCGGGCGTGCAGCGTGGCCGTGCGACCGACTCCGCCCCGGCCAACGCCGGGGCCGGCGAGGAGGGTGGTCGATGAGCCCAGTCGAGCCCAGCCCGACCGAGCACGCGTCACCCTCAAGCACAGCCCCCGTCAGACCGACAACCACTGCACGCAGCACCACGACCGGAGGAACCCCGTGAGCACTGTCAGCACCGAGGCAGCCAACTTCAGCTGGCTGCTCGACAACTTCGTCAAGAACGTGCCCGACGTGCGGCACACGCTGGTCGTCTCGGCCGACGGCCTGCTGATGGCCATGTCCGACGAGCTGGACCGCACCAGCGGCGACCAGATGTCGGCCATCGTCGCCGGCATGTCGAGCCTGACCCGCGGCGCCGCCCGCCAGCTCGGCGCCGGCGAGGTCCGCCAGGCGATCGTCGAGATGGACGAGATGTTCATGTTCCTGATGAGCATCTCCGACGGCTCGGTGCTCGCCGTGGTCGCGAACTCGACCTGCGACGTGGGTCTGATCGGCTACGAGATGACCCTGCTCGTCACCCGCACCGAGGCCACGCTCACCCCGCAGCTGGTCACCGAGATGCGCTCGCGGCTGCCCGTCCACGGCGGCACGCGCGCCCCCGCGCTGGGGTGACCCGAGGTGGCCACCGCAGCTGACGGCCTCTCGGGCCGGCACGACGACGACGACGCGAGCTACTCGGTCCGTCCGTACGCCCTGGTGGGCGGCCGGACCAAGCCGGTGTCGTCGGTCGACCTGCCGGTCGAGGCGCTCGTCGAGGGCCTGGACGCCCCGGACGTCACCCAGACGCCGGAGCGCCGCAGGATCCTCGAGCTCACCGCCACGCAGTACCTGTCCGTCATGGAGCTCTCGGCGCACGTGAAGCTCCCCGTGGGCGTGGTCCGCATGATCGTCAGCGACCTCGCCGACGCCAAGAAGGTCCGAGTCCACGGACTCACCCCGTCCATGGCCACCCCCGGGAGCGATGCGGCTCCCGACGACAACGCTGCCACCCTCAGCATCCTGGAGAGTGTTCTCAATGGCATTTCCTCGCTCTGACGTCGCCCCCGCGGGTGCGGCTGCGGGGGAGCAGACCCCGCCGGCCCACGAGGCCGCTCCGACCGTCACGAAGATCGTGGTCGCCGGTGGGTTCGCGGTCGGCAAGACGACCTTCATCGGGTCGATCTCCGACATCGAGCCGCTCTCGACCGAGGCCGCGATGACCGAGATGTCGGTCGGCGTCGACGACGCCGGCGGCGTCACGGACCGCAAGACCACGACCACCGTCGCCATGGACTTCGGCCGCATCTCGCTGCCGGGCAACCTGTGGCTGTACCTGTTCGGCACCCCGGGCCAGGACCGCTTCCTGTTCATGTGGGACGACCTCGTGCGCGGCGCCATCGGCGGCATCGTGCTGGTCGACACCACGCGGCTGGAGCAGTGCTTCCCGGCGGTCGACTACTTCGAGGCGCGCCAGATCCCGTTCGTCGTCGCGGTGAACTGCTTCGACGGCGTGGCGCACCACGAGCTCGAGTCGGTGCGCGAGGCGCTGGCGGTGCCGGCCCACGTGCCCATGGTCTACACGGACGCCCGCTCCAAGCAGGCGACCAAGCACTCGCTCATCACGCTGGTCCAGCACGCCATGCAGCGGCTGGCCGCCGCGTCGGGTCGCTGAGCCGGGGCGCACGCGAGAGCTCGCAGGACGTCCCGTCCCGGACCACCCACCGGGGCGGGCGGGGTCGGGGGGAGAGCCCGGGGCGGACGGTGCACGCGCCGTCCGGTCCGGGCTCCCTCACGTCCGGCACCAGTCACCTGATGGGACGATTCCGTCCAGGAAGTGAGACGGTCGGGAAAGACGGGATGCGGGGGGAGCACCCTGGGGTTGGGTCCAGGAGGACCCGGCGACGCCGTCGCCGCACCAGCCGATCCCGAGGAGACCGCCGTGACCGTGTACGACGACGTGACCGCCCTGGTCGGGCGCACCCCGCTGGTGCGGCTGAACCGGATCACCGACGGGGCGCAGGCCACGGTGCTGGCCAAGCTCGAGTTCTACAACCCGGCCAACTCGGTCAAGGACCGCATCGGCGTGGCGATGATCGAGGCCGCCGAGCGCTCGGGCCAGCTCGAGCCGAAGGGCTCGATCGTCGAGGCCACCAGCGGCAACACCGGCATCGCGCTCGCGATGGTCGGCGCCGCGAAGGGCTACAAGGTCATCCTCACCATGCCCGAGACGATGTCGAAGGAGCGGCGCGCCCTGCTGCGCGCGTTCGGCGCCGAGCTGGTGCTCACCCCCGGCTCCGAGGGCATGAAGGGCGCGGTCGCCAAGGCCGAGGAGATCGGTGCCGAGACCGGCGCGGTGCAGGTGAAGCAGTTCGCCAACGAGGCCAACCCGGAGATCCACCGCCGCACCACCGCCGAGGAGATCTGGGCCGACACCGACGGCGGCGTCGACGTCGTGGTCGCGGGCATCGGCACGGGCGGCACCATCACCGGTGTCGGCCAGGTGCTCAAGGAGCGCAAGCCCGGCGTGCAGATCGTGGCGGTCGAGCCGGAGGAGTCCCCGATCCTCAACGGCGGCCAGCCCGGCCCGCACAAGATCCAGGGCATCGGCGCCAACTTCGTGCCCGACATCCTCGACCGCGAGGTCTACGACGAGGTCATCGACGTCAACGCCGACACCTCGGTGCAGTGGGCCCGCCGCGCCGCCGCCGAGGAGGGCCTGCTGGTCGGCATCTCGTCCGGCGCCGCTCTGGCGGCGGCCGTCAAGGTGGCCCAGCGCGAGGAGAACGCCGGCAAGACCGTCGTCGTCATCATCCCGTCGTTCGGCGAGCGCTACCTGTCCACGATCCTCTACAGCGACCTGATGGACTGACCTTGGGCGACCTGCTCGTCCGCGCCCGGGCGCGGCTGGCGGAGGACCTCGCGACCGCCCGCCGCCGCGACCCGGCGTCGGGCAGCAGCCTCGAGATCGCCCTGACGACACCGGGTCTGCACGCCGTGTGGCTGCACCGGGTCGCCCACCGCTGGTGGGGCACACCGGGCGGCCGGCTGCCCGCGAGGCTGCTCGCGCACCTCTCGCGCGCGGTCACCGGGGTGGAGATCCACCCCGGTGCCCGGCTCGGCCGGCGGTTCTTCATCGACCACGGCATGGGTGTCGTCATCGGCGAGACCAGCGAGGTCGGCGACGACGTGATGCTCTACCACGGCGTCACGCTCGGCGGCCGGTCGATGGCGCGCACCAAGCGGCACCCCACCGTGGGCGACCGCGTCGTCATCGGCGCGGGCGCCCGGGTGCTCGGGCCGGTGGTCGTCGGCGACGAGGCGCAGATCGGCGCGAACGCGGTCGTGGTCAAGGACGTGCCGGCGGGTGCCGTGGTCGTCGGGGTCCCCGGTCGCGTGCGCGACGTGCCCGCGGCGACGCGGGCTGACACCGACGAGCTCGACCTGGTCGACCCCGCGATCTGGATCTGACCCCTACCGGGTCGCGAGCACGACGGCGCCCCCCGCTCGGGCTGCCCGGCGGAGGTGCCGTCTCGGTGGTCGACGAGATCTCGAAGCCGTTGCGTCGCAGGCGGTCCGCCACCCGGGCGGCCGTCCGGCGGTGCACGTGCACCCGCATCGGGTGCCCGCCGTAGCCCTCGGTCTTCAGGTGCGAGCCGTCACCGGAGTGGAACCCGAGGAGCACCCGTCCGCCTGGACGGACGACGCGGTGCAGCTCGGCGAGCGCGGCGTCGACCGCCTCGTCCGGCACGTGCTGCAGCACGTACCAGCAGACCGCGCCGTCGACGGACGCGTCGGCGAGCGGGAGGGCGTGCAGCGCCGCGGCGGCGAGGGCGGCGGCGGGGTCGCGGCGGCGGGCGACGCGGAGCATGCCCGGCGCCAGGTCGGTGGCCACCACGCGCAGCCCGAGCCGGTGGAGCCGCCGCGTCACCTCGCCCGTGCCGCAACCGGTCTCGACGACGGTCGTGCCCGGGCCGACCAGCTCGACGAAGGCGGCGAGCAGGGCCTTCTCGAGCGGCAGCCGGTCGAAGGCGCCCTCGAGCAGCCGGTCGTAGTCGACGGCCACGACGTCGTAGGAGCGGCGGGCGGCGGCGACCCAGTCGTCGGGCACACCGTCGTCAGGCACCCGCCGACCCTACGGCCGGGCGGGGTCAGTCCCCGAGGTGCTTGAGGAAGTCCTCGACCTCGGCGGCGATCTCGTCGCCGCCCGGCAGCTCGTCGTCCGGGAGCGTCGGCGCGAGCAGACCCGGGCCCGCCAGGGTGCGACCGGCGACCACGGCGTCGTACGTGCGCTCGAGCCCCTCGACCGCCTGCAGCGTCTGCGGCGAGTCGGCCACCTGGGCGTCGACCTGCTGCAGCACCTGCACGCCCGAGGCCCGCAGCGCGTCGGTGGGCAGGTCGAGGCCGGCGCTCGAGGCGAGCGCGTCGACCAGCGCGACCGCCGCGGGCGGGAACTCCGCCTCGGCGAGGTAGTGCGGCACGTGCGCGGTGTAACCGACGGCCTGGCGGCCGGCCTGCGCCAGCCGCAGCTCGAGCAGCGCCCCGACGTGACCGGGCACCTCGACGTCGCCGACCCAGCGCGGGCGCCCGGCGATCAGCTCGCGGTCGCTGGCGTGGGCGGTGATCCCGACCGGACGGGTGTGCGGCGCGGCCCACGGGATGCCGTGGACGCCGACGACGAGGCCGACACCGAGCCGGTCGGCCAGGCCGATCACGGCGCTGGTGAACCGCTCCCACTGCAGGTCGGGCTCGGGGCCGTCGAGGAGGTAGAACTCGCGGCCCTGCTCGTCGCGGACGGCGTGCACCACGAGGTGGTGCTGCTCGACGTCGGTGAACCGGTCCTGCCGGAACACCATCCGCGGTCGGCGACTGCGGTAGTCGACCAGCTGGTCGACGTCGAAGCGGGCGACCTCGCGGGTCTCGAGCTCGGAGAGCAGGTGCTGGACGACGAGCCGGGACGCGCCGCCGGCGTCGACGAACCCGTGCAGGGCGTGCACCAGCGCGGGACGCGGGTGCGCCGCGGTGTCGATGACGGCGTCGGTGTCGAGGTCGTAGAGCGTGGTGGGGTCGAGCATGGGTCTCCTCGTCTCGTTCTGCCTGCTCAACGTCGGCGGGGCGAGGAGGATTCCGCGACCTCGCGCCCGGGCCGGGACGCAGCGGGCGTCCCGGCCCGGGCGCGGTGCGTCGACCGGTGCCCAGCCGGTCGGCGCCCCCGGGACCGTGGTGCGCTCAGGGTCCGGGGGAGACGGGGAGGCCGGCCTCGCGCCAGGCCAGGAAGCCGCCGACCACGTCGGTGGCGCGGCGCAGCCCGATGGCCTGCAGCGAGGCGGCGGCGAGGCTGGACGCGTAGCCCTGCGAGCAGAGCACGACCACCACGTCGTCGTAGTCGGGCGCGTCGAGGATGCGGGCGTCGCCCACCGGGTCGAGCCGCCACTCCAGGACGTTCCGCTCGATCACCAGGGCGCCCGGGACGAGCCCCTCGGCGGCGCGCTGGGCGGCCGGGCGGATGTCGACGAGCAGCGCGCCCGCCCGCTGGGCGGCGCGCGCCTCGGCGGGGGTGAGCCGGTCGAGGCCGCTGCGGGCCTCGCCGAGGAGCAGGTCGATCGGCGCCAGCGGCGCCACGGGCTGCGCGCTCACCGGTCCTGCTCCGGCTCGTCGGTGCGCACCGTGCGCTCCGGGGTGATCCGGCCGCCCGCCCACGAGTAGTAGGTCATCTCGGTGAGCGAGGGGGAGTACGCGTGGATGCTGACCGCCGGCTCGGCCAGCTCGTTGCGCACGTCGTGCACCTGGCCCGGCTCGACGGTGGCGACGACGCCCGGCGTGAACTTGCGCGGACGCAGCCGTCCGGTCGAGTCGGGACGGATCTCGTGCAGCGCGCCCTGCACGACGGTGAACGCCGCGCCGGAGCGGCCGTGGTCGTGCAGGTCGGTGCCCTGGAACGTCAGCCAGGTCAGCACCCAGACGTCGACGCCGGGCGGGGCGTCGAGCCGGGTCCAGCAGCGCTCGCGTCCGTCGAACCGGACGGCGGGGCGCCACAGCGCGGGGCTGGCGGCGATGTCGGCGACCAGGCGGGCCAGGTCGACCTGCTGGTGCGGGTGGGTGAGCGTGGGGGCGTGCGTGGTGAGCGTGGACACGAGAAGACCTCTCGGGCAGCGCACCTCGTCGGGTGCGCGAGTTCTGGGGACGCGTCTGCGCCGGCCGCGGGGGCGCGGCGCAGGGATGCCGTGCGGGGCGAGGGGGTCGCCGCAGGGGCGGCGGGCGAGCAGGTCAGCGACAGGCGCGACGACAGCTCGCGCCGCTACAGCGCGCGTCGGTCGAGAGGTGCAGCGTGGTGGGTCGCGAGGTGGTGCTCATGGTGGTGGACCTCCATCGGTCCTGGCGGTAGCACCCTCACCCGGGTGGGCGGGTTGCTGCGACGTCGACGAGCCAGGTCTCTCGGCCGCTCTGGATGGGCACGACCAGCGTGCGTCCGCGTCCCGGATCGCGGCAACCGCGTCCCAGATGCTGGTCAGCAGCCGAGCAGGTGCTGCGCGCGCAGCGAGGCGAGCAGGTCCGCCCCGGGGGCCGCCGCGGAGTAGCCGCGGAAGTCGCGGGTGCCGCCGAGGGTCGCGTACGCGAACACCTCCGCGTGGTCCTCGGTGCCGGAGAACGCCGACAGCGTCGACGGGTACCAGCTCGTCCCGAGGCCGCGCTCGCGCTGGTACGCGCGGCGCTCGCCGCCGTCGAGGCAGGTCTCGGACACGGCGTGCCCGATCTCGTGGGCGAGCGTGCGCAGCACGTCGTAGTCGTCGTGCGAGTCGCGCACGTAGACCACGATGAGCCGCTGGTCCGGGTAGGTGATGCCGCGCAGGCCGCCGCGTCCGGGCGCGAAGTCGACGCGGTAGCCGTAGGTCGCGGCGTCGACGCCGAGGGAGCGCAGGGTGGCGGTCGCGCGGGCCCCCATGACCTCCCAGCGCGGCCCGTCCGGCTGCACCACCGCCGCGACCGGGCTCGTGACGGGCACCGGTGCGGCCTCGGCGGGCGCGACGACCACCGGGGCATCGGACGGCGCCGGCGCGCTCGGGGGCTCCACCGGTGCGACCGGCTCCGCGGCCGACGCGGGGGTCGTCCAGGCCCCGAGCGACAGCAGCGTCGCGAGCAGGAGCAGACCCGCGCGGGCGCGCGGGTGGGCCGGACGGGTGAGCACCCTGGAGTTTCGGTCGGCTGCCCGCAGACTTGCCCATCGGGGGTGCGCTTCCACCCGGGCGGCTCACCCTCCGTCACCGACGGTGACGGTGCGTGAGGGTCTTTGTCCGCCTTCGACCCGTCGTGCGCGGCACGTCGGGGTGGTCGAGGTCGTGCTGGTTCGTCGGAGGTCGTGCGTGAGGTCGGTCGGCACCCGGGCCGCGGCCGTGGCCCTGCTGGGGCTCGGCGCGCTGGCCGGCTGCGCGGACGGGGTGCGGGTCGATGCCGCCCACCCGCCCGTCCTGGCCGTGCAGGCCGCCTCCGGCGGGGTCGACGTCGTGCCGTGGTCGTGGTGCTTCTCCGACCCCGACGGACCGGGCGCCTGCGCCGACGGTGCGCCGCCGGCCGAGCCGCCGCAGCTCGGCGCCGGCCCGGCGATGCCGTTCGGCTTCCCGCTCGAGGACTGGTCGTTCACCGCGACCAGCGAGCCCGTCGGCACCGGCTGCGTGGTGGGCCGCACCGTCACCGCGGTGGGCGACCGGTACGCCGTCGACCTCGCCGGGGTCACCGGCGTGCAGGACGTGACCGTCGTCGGCTGGGGCGAGCAGGGCGACCTGTCCGTCACGGTGCGGTGGGACACCGGCGTCCCCGGCGACGGCGGCTGCTGACGACGCGGTCCCCGGCCGCGCGCCGCTCTGCGAGACTGGCCCTCCAGGAGGGCTCGCGTAGTGGCCGAGCGCGGCGGTCTTGAAAACCGCTAGGCGGTACCCCCGTCTCGTGGGTTCGAATCCCACGCCCTCCGCCGGTCGGGGTGCGACGGCACAGGTCCGCGAGTGGCCGGGCGCCCGAGGGCGACGGACGATGGCGGGGTGCCGACGCTGCCCGCGATCCCGTCCGACCGCGAGGACGTGGTCGCCTGGGTGCGCGAGCACCTGGGGCACCTGACCTGCGACGACCCGACCGCCTCGCCGGTGCGCGGCGGGCAGGCAGCGGCCGACGCCGCGCTCGCCGCCCTCGACGTCACCGGCTACGCGCGCCGCCGCAGCACCGTGCTGCCCGAGCGCGCCCGCGGGGCCACCGGGCTGTCGCCCTACGTCCGGCACGGCCTGCTGCAGCTGCCGACCGTCTGGGAGGCCGTGGCCGACGCACCGCCCCGCGACCGGGCGAGGTTCCGCGACGAGCTGCTGTGGCAGGAGTACGCACGGCACGTCTACGCCCGGCTCGGGCGCGACCTGCGCCGTCCGCTGCGGTACGCGCCGCCCGTGCCCGTCCGGCGCTGGGAGGGCGAGCCGTGGCGGCAGGACATGGCGTGCGTGCGGGCGAGCACCGACGAGCTGCACGAGCGCGGGTGGGTCGTGAACCAGGCGCGGATGTGGCTGGCGTCCCAGCACGTGGTGCGCGCGGGCGGGCACCTGCTCGAGGGCGCCGAGGAGATGTACCGGCACCTGCTCGACGGCTCGCCCGCCGCGAACCTGCTGGGCTGGCAGTGGACCGCGGGCAGCGCCACCGGCAAGCCGTACGGGTTCAGCCGCTGGCAGGTCGAGAAGCGGGCGCCCCAGCTGTGCCGCTCGTGCCCCTTGGCGTCGGCCTGCCCGATCGAGCACTGGCCGCAGGCCTCGCGCGGAGCGCCCGCCGAGGTGTCGCCGCGCCTGGGCGGCGGCCCGACCGATGCGGGTCCGACCCGTCCCGAGGTGGTGGGGCAGCCGGAGGCGGTCTGGTTGACCGCCGAGTCGCTCGGCACCGACGACCCCGCGCTGGTCGCGCACCCCGACCTGCCCGCCGTGTTCGTCCTCGACGAGCCGCTGCTCGCCCGGCTGCGGCTGTCCGGCAAGCGGCTGGTGTTCCTCGCCGAGACGCTGGGCGAGCTCGGCGCCGAGGTGCGGCTCGGCGACCCGGTGCAGGAGCTGGCCGGACGCCCGCTCGCCGCCACCTGGGCGCCGGTGCCGGGGTGGAAGCGGCGAGCCGCCGGGCTCGACCTGGTGGCGCTGCACCCGTGGCCGTGGCTGCGGCGCCCCGGGTCCGGCTCGCTGCGCTCGTTCAGCGCGTGGGTGCGTCGCTGAGCCAGACGTCCAGGGCGACCGGCGTCGGCTGCTCGGCGAACCGGCCACCCGGCGCGACGGTGCGCAGCAGCGCCCGCAGGTCGGCCTCGAAGTCGCCGAGCCGGTCGCCGAACAGGTGCGGCGCGGCCCACGACAGCGACAGCACCGCCGACACGACCTCGTCCTCGCTGCGCGGGAGCGGCCCGCGGTCGTCCGGGACGGGGAACCGCCGCGGGCCGTCGAACCCGGCCCGCCGCAGGATCGCCGCCTCGTCGCCCGGCGTGCCCGCGGGCAGCACCGACGCCCCCGCCCGCCGCTCGTCGCCGAGGTAGGAGCGCACCAGCGCGGCGACCTCGTCGTGCGGGGGCGCGGGACGTCCGTCGCCGGGCGGGTCGCCGCGGTGCGTCGTGGCCTGGACGTGGACGAGCGCACCGCCGGGCTCGAGCCGCTCGCGGATCCACGCCGCCACCCGCGGCCGGTCGAACCAGTGGAACGACTGCGCCACGACCACCGCGCGGAAGGTGCCCACGTCGTCCGGGACGTCCTCGGCGCGGCCCACCAGCCAGCGCACGCCGGCGACGCCGGCCCGGTCGGCGACCTGCTGCGCCGTCGCGACCATGCCGGGGTCGGCGTCGACGGCGACCACCTCGGCGAACAGCAGCGCCAGCGGGACGGTGACCGCACCCGGACCGCAGCCGAGGTCGAGCAGGCGACCGGTGCCGTCGAGGCCGAGCGCGTCGCGCAGCGTCGGCGCGAGCGTGGGCGGGTACGGCATCCGCCCGGCGAGGTAGTGGGACGCCGCGCCGGCGTACAGCGACGGGTCCCACCGCCAGCCGCTCACGACGGCGGGCGCGGGGTCAGGCGGGGGATCTCCACCCACCCACCCTGGCAGCGGCGACCGACGACCGCGCGAGCTCCCAGGCGGCCGAAACGGCGGACTGTCGCTCGCGGACCCGGCAGCGGCGCTCCTCGAGCGCGGTGAGGACGGCGTGCCGGTGGGCGGCCCGGCGGGAGCTCGACCAGGTAGTGCCGCCAGACCGGGCTCTGCCAGTCGAACTGCAGGTGGCTCAGCCAGCAGGCGTCGATCAGCAGCGGTGGCCCGGAGCCGTGGACGGCGTAGGCGATGCCGACGCCGTCCGCGGACCGGGCGAACCGGATGTCCTGCACGGCCTCCGACCCGCTGGTCACCCACCGGATGGTAGGTGCGGCGACCCTCCCGGTCGAGACCGGTCAGTCGGCGTCGAGCGCCGCCAGCTCGTCGGCGGTGAGGTCGATCTCGGCGGCCGCGGCGGAGTCGGTGATCGACTGCGGCCGCTTGGCACCGGGGATCGGGATCACGACCGGTGACTGCGCGAGCTCCCAGGCCAGGGCCACCTGCTGCGCGCTGACGCCGCGGTCGCGCGCGACCGCCGCGAACGCCGGGTGCTTGTCCGACAGCTCCTTCGCGTCGCCGAGCCCGCCCAGCGGGCTCCACGGCAGGAACGCCAGGCCGAGCTCGTCGCAGACCTCGATCTCCGGCCTGCTGCTGCGGAACGCGGGCGAGAACTGGTTCTGGACGCTCACCAGGTGGTCGCCGAGCACCGCGTACGCGGCCCGGATCTGGTCCGGGTCGGCGTTCGACAGCCCGACCATGCGGACCTTGCCGGACTCGGCGATCTCGCGCAGGGTCCCGATGACGTCGTCGTAGGGGACGTCCGGGTCGGGACGGTGGTGCTGCCACAGCGCGATCTGCTCGACGCCGAGGCGCGCGAGGCTGTCGTCGACGGCCTGGCGCAGGTGCGCGGGCGTGCTGTCGGTGTCCCAGCCGCCGCCGGCGGTGCGGACGTGGCCGCCCTTGGTGGCGAGCAGCACCCGGTCGCGCACGCCGAGCTCGTCGAGCAGCGAGGCGATCAGGCGCTCGTTCTCGCCCTGGCTGTCGGCGCCCTTCTCGTCGCCGGGGCCGTAGGCGTCGGCGGTGTCGAACAGCGTGACGCCGGCGTCGAGCGCCGCCCGCACGGTGTCGGCGAGCTGCTCGCGCGGCTGGGTGCCGGTCTGGTCGAAGGTCATCAGGCCGAGCCCGATGGCGCCGACCTCGGTGCGGCCGACGGTGTCGTTGCCGATGCTCCTGGTTCGCATCCCCCGACCCTACGAACCGGTCTCGTGCCGCGCGCGCCGAGCGGTCAGGCGTCCGGGGTGATCCGGAGCATCACGCGCTCGCGAGACCCGGACGACGCGAGGCCCTCGACGCCCATGATCGCCTTGTACTCGAGCCCGTACTTCGCGCCGACGACCTCGCCGACCCGCTGCTCGCTGGCCTCGTCGTCGAGCACCTGCGCGGTGCCGCGCACGACGGGTGCGTCGTCGTCGACCTTGCCAAACCGGGTGGACGGACGCAGCTCCACCCGGGGGTCGCGGCGCAGCCGCTTCACCTTCCCGCTCCCGCTCGGTGTCGTCACGACGAGCGCGTCGCCGTCGCGGGCGATCCACACCGTGGTCGGGACGGGTTCGCCGTTGCGGCGGAAGGTCGTGAGCGAGACGAACTTCTCGTCGCCGGCGTCGAGACCGGAGAAGGCGGGCGTCATGGACGCAGCCTCGCCCGACTTCTGCGGTCTCGCGACAGGAGGGGTCAGTCGGACGCGCGGTGGGGCAGGTTCTGCACGCGCAGCTGGCCCCGGGCGAGCAGCCGACCGGACGCATCGCGGTTCTCGACCACCCAGACCTGCTGGGTGCGGCCGCGGTGCACCGGCTCGGCGACCGAGGTGATCTCGCCCTCCGTGGCCGCGCGGTAGAAGTCGGTGGAGTTGCTGACGCCGACCACCTTGCCGCGCTCGCCGAACCAGATCGCGCCGGCGACGCTGCCGAGGGTCTCGACGACGGTGCAGTGGATGCCGCCGTGCACCAGGCCGTACGGCTGCAGGTGCCGGGGCTGCACCGTCCAGGTCGCGACCAGCCGGTCGGACGAGGCCTCGGTGACGCGCAGGCCGACGTACTCGCCGACCGGTCCGAGGGTGGCGGCGATCTGCTCGAGCTCGTCGGGGGTCGCGGTGCGGGGCTGCTCGCTCACGCCGCTCATCCCACCACGACGGGCTCGCGGTCGGCGTCCCCGGCCGCGGGTGCGGTGCCGGCGGCGCGCTGCCGGTCGGCCTCCTCGCCGGAGGTGATCGCCGCGCCCAGCCACTCGACCGGGATGCCGAACCCCTCGACGAGCGTCAGCGCGTGCGGACGCAGGTCGTCGAGCAGGCGGTTCACCAGCGACGTGACGGTCTTCGCGCGACCGGGCGAGAGCCGGTGGTGGCCGAGGAACCACGCCAGGTCGCGCTCGATCGTCGACAGCGCGTGCAGCGAGCAGACCTGCTCGAGCAGCGCGCGCGCCTGGGGGTCCTCGCACCGCTCGACGCCGGCGACGAACGACTCGAGCACGACGCGCTCGACGTGCACCCGCGCCGCGGTGAGCAGGTGGTCCTGGCAGTCGTTGAAGCCGGCGAACTGGTCGTCGGCGGACGCGACCTTGCGCATCCGCATCGCCAGGCCCTCGAGCACGTGCTTCTCGCGGTCGACGAGCAGCCGCACCTGCACCGCCGGGTCGCGCAGGTCGCCCTCGCCCACCGGCAGCGGCGAGGCGTTCAGCAGCCCCTGCACGACCGACCGGACCGCGGTGCGCTCGACCAGGCGCCCGGCCACCTGCCGCGCGGCGAACCGCACCGTCCCGAGGGTGTCGAGCGCACCGAAGGAGTCGCGGAAGCCGGTGAGCAGCCCCTTCGCGACCAGCTGCAGCAGCACGGTGTTGTCGCCCTCGAAGGTGGTGAAGACGTCGGTGTCGTTCTTCAGCTGCGGCAGCCGGTTCTCGAACAGGTACCCGGCACCGCCGCACGCCTCGCGGCACTCCTGGATCGTGCGGGTGGCGTGCCAGGTGGCCATCGTCTTGATGCCGGCGGCGAGCGACTCGAGGCGCCGCTGCTCGGCGTCGTCGACCTCGCCGCCCGGCTCGGCGAGCACGGTCTGCACGTCGTGCATCGTCGACACCAGGTCGTTCTGGGCCAGCTGCAGCGCGTACGACGTGGCGAGCGCGGGCAGCAGCCGCCGCTGGTGCGCCCGGTAGTCCAGCAGCACGACCTCGTGGTCGGCGCCCGGCGCCGCGAACTGCCTGCGCTCCAGCGCGTACCGCACCGCGATGCTCAGGGCGACCCGCGTGGCGGCCCCGGCGGCACCCGCCACCGAGATCCGGCCGCGGACGAGCGTCCCGAGCATGGTGAAGAACCGCCGGGTGTCGTTCTCGATCGGGGACGAGTACGTGCCGTCGTCGGCGAGCGAGCCGTACCGGTCGAGCAGGTTCGCCCGCGGGACGCGGACGTGGTCGAACGCGAGGCGGCCGTTGTCGACGCCGTCGAGCCCGAGCTTGCCGCCGCAGTCCTCGATGGTGACACCGGTTGCCACGCGGCCGTTCTCGTCGCGGATCGGGACGAGGACGGCGTGCACGCCGTGCCGGGTGCCGAGCGTCTCCAGCTGGGCGAACACCACCGCGAGCCGCCCGTCGCGGGCCGCACCGCCGATGTAGTCCTTGCGCGCCCCCGGGTGCGGCGTGTGCACGACGATCTCGTCGGTGGCCGGGTCGTAGGTGGCGGTGGTGCCGATCGACATCACGTCGCTGCCGTGGCCGGTCTCGGTCATGGCGAAGCAGCCGGGCAGCGAGAAGTCGATCACCGACGGCAGGTAGGTCTCGTGGTGCTCGTGGGTGCCGAGGTTGGCGATCGCCCCGCCGAACAGGCCCCAGTGCACGCCGGCCTTGACCAGCAGGGACAGGTCGCCGTGCGCGAGCATCTCGAACGCGGTGACGGACGCGCCGATGTCGTTCGTGCCGCCGTACTCCTCACGGAAACCCGCTCTGGCGTGGCCGGTCTCGACCAGCTTGTGCATCTGCTCGACGACCCGGGCGCGGTGCGCCTCGCGGTCGAGGTCGGGCAGGGGCAGGAGCTCGTCGGCGGGCAGGTCGCGACGCGCCTGCTCCTTGACGTGGGCCCAGCGGCCGTCGAGCGCGGCGCGCAGGGCGTCGGCGGTGGTGGTGCCGGGGGTGACGGCGGTGGCGGGTGTCATCGGGGTTCCTCCGTGGTGACGGGGACGGCTGCGGCGAGGCCGCCCCAGGCGAGGTCGACGAGGGCGTCGACCAGCTCGTGACGCGGTGCGGGAGCGGGGCTGTCGATCCAGTGGTCGGCCGCGGCACGGACCATGCCGACCAGCGCGTGGCCCCACGTGGTGGCGCGGGCGGGCGCGACGCCCGCCGCCTCGAGCGTGCCGGCGACCTGCTCGGCGACCATCGCGACCAGGCCCCGGACGGGGTCGGTGCCGTCGGGCGACTGCACGCCGCCGAGCAGGGGGCGCTCGACGACGAACCGGTACACGTCGGGGTCGCGCTCGACCAGGGCGAGGTAGGCGTCGACGGCCGCCGCGACCGCCTCGCGCGCGCCGGCCCCGGCGGGGGCGGTCGCGCCGGCCCGCTCGACGCTGGCGCGCAGGTCGTGCGCGATGAGGGCGTGGACGGCCTCGGTGACCGCGACGTACAGCTGGCCCTTGTCGCCGAAGTGCCGGTACAGCACCGTCTTCGACGTGCCGGCGACCGCGGCGATCTCGTCCATGCCCGCCCCCGACCCGTGCCGGCGGACGGCCTTGAGGGTGGCCTCGACCAGCGCCTGCCGGCGCTGCGCGCGGTGGTCGTCCCACCGGCGGTCGCGGCCGTCGCGGGGCGGCGTCGCCCGGCGCGTCGAGTTCATGTGACGGACGGTATCGCATACTCGGGGTACCTGCTAGTGTCGGACGCAGTCGTCCCCTCACCGGCAGCAGGCAGGAGCCACTCCCATGGCCACGAAGTCCCCCACCGCGCGCAGGGCCGCGGTCGTCGGCGGCAACCGCATCCCGTTCGCCCGCTCGGGCGGCCCCTACGCCCGGGCGTCCAACCAGGACATGCTCACCGCCACCCTCGACGGGCTCGTGGCGCGGTTCGGCCTGGCGGGGCAGCAGGTCGGCGAGGTCGTCGCCGGCGCGGTGCTCAAGCACAGCCGCGACTTCAACCTCACCCGCGAGGCGGTGCTCGGCTCGCAGCTGTCGGCGTCCACGCCCGCGTACGACATCCAGCAGGCCTGCGGCACCGGCCTTGAGGCCGTAGTCCTGGTCGCGAACAAGATCGCGCTCGGCCAGATCGAGTCCGGCATCGCGGGCGGCGCCGACTCGGCGTCCGACGCCCCGATCGCCGTGAACGAGGACCTGCGCCAGACGCTGCTCGCCCTCAGCCGGGCGAAGACGCCCCAGGCCCGCATCAAGGCGCTCGCGAGCATCCGGCCCCAGCAGGTCGTGCCCGAGATCCCGCGCAACAGCGAGCCCCGCACCGGGCTGTCGATGGGCGACCACATGGCGATCACCGCGCACGAGTGGGGCATCACCCGCGAGGCGCAGGACGAGATCGCGGCCGCCAGCCACCAGCACCTCGCCGCGTCCTACGACCGGGGCTTCCAGGACGACCTGGTCACCGGCTACCTCGGCCTGACCCGTGACCAGAACCTGCGCCCCGACTCCACGGTCGAGAAGCTCGCCGGCCTGAAGCCGGTGTTCGGCAAGGACCTCGGCGACGAGGCGACGATGACGGCCGGCAACTCGACCCCGCTGTCGGACGGCGCGTCCGCCGTCCTGCTCGGGTCGGACGAGTGGGCGGCAGAGCAGGGGCTGCCCGTCCTGGCGCACGTCGTCGACGCCCAGACGGCGGCGGTCGACTACGTGCACGGCGGTGAGGGCCTGCTCATGGCGCCCTCGTACGCGGTGCCGCAGATGCTCGCTCGCCAGGGACTCACCCTGCAGGACTTCGACTTCTACGAGATCCACGAGGCCTTCGCCGCGACCGTGCTCGCCACGCTCGCCGCGTGGGAGAGCGAGGAGTTCTGCCGCGACCGGCTCGGGCTCGACGGCGCGCTCGGCAAGATCGACCGCTCCCTCCTCAACGTTAACGGGTCGTCGCTGGCCGCGGGCCACCCGTTCGCCGCCACCGGCGGCCGCATCGTCGCCTCGCTGGCGAAGGCGCTGCACGAGAAGGGATCCGGCCGCGGACTGATCTCGATCTGCGCCGCCGGCGGACAAGGCGTCGTCGCGATCCTGGAGGCTGCCAAGTGACACCGAAGGCCGTGCACGCGACGTCCCGCACGGGCTCCGGCCGCGCCCGGGCGCACGCCGACGGCTACACCTCGTTCGTCGGCTCCGGGTTCGGCAAAGCGCTCTCGCAGCGCCTCGGGCTGCCCCAGCCGGTGCCGCTGCGGCGGTACCAGCCGGGCGACCCGCTGCTCGACGGCCCGGCCCTGGTCGCGGGCGTCGGCGAGGCCCCCCAGGCGGCTCGGGTCCGTGAGCTGCTGCACGCCGAGGGCGTGACGCTCGTCGACGAGCCGCCCGCCGACCAGCGGCTCGGCGCGGTCGTCGTCGACGTCAGCGCCGCGCGCGCCGTCGGCGACCTCGAGCAGCTGCGGGCGGCGCTCGCCCCGGCGCTGAAGCGTCTCGGTCGCAGCGGCCGGGTGCTCCTCGTCGGCACCGCGCCCGAGACGCTCGAGGAGCCCGAGCACGCCGCCACCCAGCGCGCGCTCGAGGGCATCACGCGGTCGGTGGCCAAGGAGCTGCGGGCCGGTGCCACGGCGAACGCCCTCTACCTCACCGCCGACGACGCCGCGCTCGCCTCGTCCGTGCGGTTCTTCCTGTCCGGACGCTCGGCGTACGTCGACGGCCAGCTGGTCCGGGTCGGCCCGGCCGAGGTGGCCGACGGAGGCGACCCCGCGCGCCCGCTCGAGGGCCGGCTCGCCGTCGTCACCGGCGCCGCCCGCGGCATCGGCGCGGCGATCGTCGACGTGCTCGCCCGCGACGGTGCCACCGTGCTCGCGGTCGACGTCCCGGGCGCGGGCCAGCACCTGGCCGCCGTCGCCAACCGGGTGGCCGGCACCGCCCTGCAGCTCGACGTCACCGCCCCCGACGCCGGTGCGCGCATCGCCGAGGCCGGCGCGCGCCGCGGCGGCATCGACCTCGTCGTGCACAACGCCGGCATCACCCGCGACAAGCTGCTCGTGAACACCGACGCCGACCGCTGGTCGTCCGTGCTCGAGGTGAACCTGGCCTCGCAGCTGCGCATGGACGACGTCCTGCTCGCGCCCGGCGGCGCCGTCAAGGACGGCGGCCGGGTCGTGTCGGTGTCGTCGATGAGCGGCATCGCCGGCAACCGCGGGCAGGTGAACTACGCGGCGAGCAAGGCCGGCGTCATCGGGATGGTCACCGCCCAGGCCCGGCTGCTGGCCGACCGCGGCATCACGTACAACGCCGTCGCCCCCGGCTTCATCGAGACCGAGATGACCTCGCGCGTCCCGCTCGCCACCCGGGAGGTCGGACGCCGCATCAACAGCCTCAGCCAGGGCGGCCTGCCCGTCGACGTCGCCGAGACGATCGCGTGGTTCGCCCAGCCGGGCAGCGCGGGCGTCACCGGCCAGGTCGTGCGGGTCTGCGGCCAGAGCATGCTGGGCGCCTGATGGCCGGGCCACCCACCGTCGCCGACCCCACGACGACCGTCCTCACCGAGGCGCCCGACCTCACCCGGCTGTTCGCGCGGGCGGCGCTCACCTCGCGCGGGCGCGGCGGCGACCTGCCCCGCACCCGCGTCGTGCTGCACGGGCAGGCGGTCGACCCCGACCACCTCGCCCGGTACGCGCGGGTGTGCGGGTTCGCGCTGTCGCAGCGGCTGCCGGCGACGTTCCTGCACGTGCTGGCGTTCCCGCTGCAGGTCGAGCTGATGGCCTCGCGGACGTTCCCGCTGCCGCTCGCGGGCATGGTGCACGTGCGCAACGAGATCACCGCGCACCGCGCGGTCACCGCCGACGAGGTGCTCGACCTGCGGGTCTGGGCCTCCGACCTGCGCGAGCACCGCAAGGGCGCGCTGGTCGACCTGCACGGCGAGGTGCGGGTCGGCGAGGAGGAGGTCTGGCACGGCCGCAGCACCTACCTCGCCCGCGGGCGCAGCGTCCCGCCCGGTGGCTCGACGCTGCCCGCCGACGAGGAGCGTCCGCTCGACGGGCTCGCGGTGCCCGACCGCGCGTCGGCCCGGCTGCGCGTCCCCGCCGACGCGGGCCGGCGGTACGCCGCGGTCAGCGGCGACGTGAACCCGATCCACCTCACGCCGCTGGCCGCCAAGGCGTTCGGCTTCCCGCGCGCCATCGCGCACGGCATGTGGACGCACGCCCGCTCGCTGGCCGCCCTCGAGGGCCGGGTGGGTCCGCGGGTGCGGGTCGTCGCCGAGTTCGCGAAACCGGTGCTGCTGCCCTCGACCGTGGCGCTGCACACGGTCGTCGACGACGGCGCGGCCGTGGTCGAGCTGCGGCCGTCGCGGCGCGACGGGCTGCACGTGCGCACGACGGTGGAGCCCCTGCCCGGCGCCTGATCCGACGGGTCGCGGACCTCAACCCGGCGGCCCGGCGCGTCGATACCTCGGTGTGGACCGCGCCTGGAAGACCGTCGCCCTCGTGGGCGTCGCGATCACGGCCGTCCACCTGCAGCTCGGTGGTGCCGCCGGCGACGTGGTCTACCTGGTGGGCGCGTGCGTGTCGCTCGCCGCGCTCGCCCTGGCCGTGCTGCGCCGCACGATGCCGCGACCGCTCCCGTGGGTGCTGGTCGGCGCGGCCCTGACCTGCTGGGTCGCCGGCGACGCGACCTGGACCTGGTTCGACCACGTGGCCGACGTCGACCCGTTCCCGTCGGTGGCCGACTGGCTCTACCTGGCTGGCTACCCGCTGATGGCGGCAGGGCTCGCCGTCCTCGTCCGCCGGCGCACCGGCGGCGCGGTGCAGCGGGCCTCGCTGCTCGACGCCGCCGTGCTCACCACCGGTCTCGGTCTGGTGACCTGGGTGTTCCTGGTCGTGCCGAGCGCGGCCGGGGCCGCCACCCCGCTGGAGAAGGTCGTCTCGACGGCCTACCCGGTGCTCGACGTGGTGCTGCTGTCGCTCGCCGTGCGCCTGCTGCTGACCTTCGGCGGCCGGACCCCCTCGTTCCGGCTGCTCGGCGGGTCGACGCTGGTGCTGCTCGCCGCCGACGTCGTCTTCGCGGTGCAGGAGCTCTACGTCTTCCCGGCCGGGCTCGCGCTGTCGAACGCCGGGTTCCTCCTCAGCTACGCCGCGCTCGCCGTCGCCGCGCTGCACCCCTCGGTCAGCCGGCTCGACGAGGTGCAGCGCGAACCGGTGCTCACCCTGACCCGGGGACGGCTCGCGCTGCTGGCCGCGGCGTCGCTGCTCGCCCCCGGCGTGCAGATCGCCACCGCGACCACCGGGGTGCGCTCGTCCGAGCTCGTCACCGCGCTCGCCTCGGCGTTCCTGTTCGGGCTGGTCGTGCTGCGCCTGTCCGGCTTGGCCGGCCACGTCCAGGCCCAGGCCGGGGAGCTCGCCGCGCTCGTCGTGACCGACCCGCTGACCGGCGCCGCCAACCGCCGCGGCTTCAGCGAGCGCGTCGCGGCGCTCACCGCCCGCCCCGGCGAGCCGCTCGTGCTGGCGGTGCTCGACCTCGACCACTTCAAGTCCTACAACGACACGCACGGCCACGCCGCGGGCGACACCCTCCTGCGCGAGTGCGTGCGCGCCTGGCGCGAGCTCATCCGCGGGCGCGACCACCTGGCGCGCTGGGGCGGCGAGGAGTTCGCCGTGCTGCTCGACCGGTGCGACCCGGACGAGGCGTTCGTCGTCGTCGAGCGGCTGCGCACCGCCACCCCCGACGGCGTCACCTGCTCCGCGGGCCTGGCCACCTGGGACGGCGTCGAGTCGGCGGAGGAGCTGTTCGGACGGGCCGACCGGGCGCTCTACCGCGCCAAGACCGCCGGACGCGACCGCACGGTGGTCGCCGAGCGGGTGCCCGAGCCGGCGGCCGCGCTCGCCTGATCAGCCGCCGCGGCGGACGCGACGCACCAGCGAGACCAGCAGCGGCGTCAGGGCCAGCAGCAGCAGGCCCGCGCCGACCAGCAGCACGCTGCCGAAGATCAGCGCGTACCCGTGCGGGTCGACCGAGCCGTACCCCGGCTCGCCCGGGCCCGGGGCCGTCAGCGACAGGTAGACCATCCGGCCGAGCAGCACCATCACGGCGGCGACCGCGGCCATCACCGCGCCGGTCAGCCACATCCCGGTGACGAGGGCGGGCGAGGACGACGTCCGCGCGCTCGTCGCGGCCGCACCGAGCGGCTCGCTGGGGGAGGTGGCCATGCGTCCATGCTGCCTGCTGGTCCGGCACCCGGCACACCCGCGAGCGGGGCCTGGTCACGACCGTGACGAAGCCGTGTCCGGTTCGTGTCCTGGCGCTACCGTCCGTGACGTGGAACCCGGTGAGCGGCTGCTGCGATCGCGTGGCACCCACGACAGCGCGTGGTCGCTGGGCTTCCTCGCGGCGCACGCCGTCCCCGGCCTGGAGACGTGGGACGGGCGCACCTACCGACGGGTGCTCACCGGCCCGGACGGTCCCGTCGTCGCCACCGTCCGGGCCGCCGCGGTCGGCGTGCGGGTGCAGGGTCCGGCCGCGGTCGACGACCCGGTGCGCCGCCTGCTCGCCCTCGACGACGACCGCGGCGCCGCGGACGCGGCGCTGGGCGACGACCCGCTGCTCGGCCCCCTCGTGCGGGCCCGCCCCGGGCTGCGCGTGCCCGGCAGCACCGACCACTTCGAGACGCTGGTGCGGACGGTGGTCGGGCAGCAGGTCTCCCTTGCGGCCGCCGCGACCGTGACCGGGCGGGTGGTGCGCGAGCACGGCACGCCGCTGCACGGCACCGACCCGGCCGGACCGACCCATGCCTTCCCGTCGCCGGACGCGCTCGCCGGCCTCGACCCCGCGACCCTGCCGATGCCGCGCTCGCGCGGGCGGGCGGTCGTCGCGGTCGCGGCGGCGGTCGCCGCCGACCCCGCGGT